>JAFGJL010000067.1 GCA_016929115.1 Candidatus Omnitrophota bacterium
CCGGTTTTGACGCGGGCATAGACCCCGGGAAGGTAGCTATGAAGACCGTCCAGGTCGATGATATAAAGATGGCGTATAAGGAGTTCGGCGGGGGATATCCGCTCGTACTCATCATGGGCTACAGCGGGACGATGGATATATGGGATCCTGTCATGCTCAAGGACCTCAGCCGGCGCTTCAGGGTGATAATATTCGATAACCGCGGCATGGGGAAGACGGCCGCTTCGGATAAGGAATTCACGATAGAACTCTTTGCCGAAGATACGGCTCATCTCATGGAGGCGATCGGGGTGGATCGCGCGCACGTCCTCGGCTATTCGATGGGGACCGCCATAGCGCAGGAGCTCGCCTTAAAGTATCCTGAAAAGGTGAACAAGCTCATCCTCTACGCCGCCGACTGCGGCGGGGCCGAGGCCATACAGCCGGAGCCCGAGGTGATGCGCCGGTTGACGGATACCTCGGGGCCGGTGAATGAGCGGGAGGAGAGGCTCATAAAGCTGATGCTGCCTGAGAAGTGGCTTAATGAGAACCCCGATTACCGCAAGGCCCTGCCGCGCGTCAAGGAAACGACGCCGGCAGCCAATATAGACCGCCAGACGAAGGCGATGGAGGGCTGGCAGGGCTGCTACAGCCGGCTTCCGATGATAGCGCAGGAGACGCTTCTCATCACGGGGACCGACGACGTACTCACGCCGCCCGGCAATTCCCTGATCCTCGCGCTGCGCATACCCGGGGCATGGCTCGTCCAGCTCGAGGGCGGCGGCCACGGCGTCATGTACCAGCGGCCGAAAGAGTTCGCGCGGATCCTGATCACGTTTTTGGAACATTTAAAATAGGGGCCATCCCAGAAAGGGAGGACGGATATGAAAAGGGCGAAGATCTGTTTGCTGGTCGCCGCATTAGTCATGGCGGGTGTGGGTTTGTCGCGGGCGGATGAAGGCGCGGACCCGGCCATACTCAAGAACGAGATCGTTCTTAAAAGCGGGCCGGGCGCATACATGGAAGTCCGCCACATAGTGCTTAAGGGCACGAACGAGGAGATCGGCAAAGCGCTGGCCGACATCGCGCGCGAGCAATATAATACCAACCTCGTAAAATACGCCGAGCCCATATACGCCAGGGCCCGGCACGACTACATGAAATTGAACTACCCGATCATGTTCGAGCGCATGAAGGGCGTGGCGCGCTCATACGGCCTGTCGCTCGATGAGACCGACTACGATACGAGCGGACTTTATTACTGGATGACGGCCCCGAAATGTTCCGGTATCTTTATCCCAGCGGCGGCCGCGGAGAACGGCCATAACTTCTACGCCTCCAACAGGGATTACTACCTGGCAAGCATGTCCGAGGTCCTGGGCGGTAAGCGCAAGCCGGGCGAGGAAGATTTCTCATCGCGCGTTTTTGTGGTGGAGATGTATCCGGACAAAGGATACTCTTCCCTCGGCGTCGGCGTGATCGACCTCTTGAGCATCAATATCGACGCCATCAATTCAAAGGGCCTGAGCGTCGCGGTGCTGGAGGACGACACATACGGCGTGGAGAGGACGGAGAAAGACCTGTCGCGGCTGTCCGGGCTCTACATCTACCAGATCGTCCGGCTCATCGTGGACACGTGCGCGACGGTTGATGAGGCGAAGGAAGCCATACTGAACAACAAGATACCGATGGCTATATTACCGGCGCATTTCCTGGTCATGGACAGCACCGGCCGCTCGTTCATCTACGAGCGCTCCGCGAAGAACTTCGGCGATCTCTTCGTGGACAGCGCTGAGGGCAAGCCGGTCCCCATAACAAACCACTCCATTCACGACTATCCTGCGCTCGACAAATTTCCGGCCGCGGCAAAGGACGATTACGACACGTTCAACCGCTACGGGCGGCTGGATAAATACGTGCGTGACCACCGGGGCAAATACTCGATGGACGACGCCGGCCATGCCATGAGCCTCGTCTACGGCCGCGTCGAAGAGGCCTCCGAAAGCGGCTATCACAACCTGCCGCTAAGGACGCTCTATACCGCGCTGGTCGATATCGACGAGCGCGCGATGCGGGTGAGATTTTACCTAAAGGACGGCGAGAGAGATCCTAAGACCGGCTTCCCCGAGCTGATCTTCTCGGAGCCGCTCGAGTTCAAGTTAAAGCCTGAGTAGTTTCCGGGACGGTTCGCTAATGCACGACCAAGGAAAATATCTCATATTTAAGATCATCCTGCGCTCATTTGCTACAGGATGCGTTATCATGGGGTGGATGGCAAAGGGTTCCGCGTGGGGCGGCGCCGCTTTCTGGACAGGCATTGTCATTACGGTCGTAAGCTTCTTCCTATGAAATATGACCGAATTGCCCTGGCGCTGTTTGTATTTATCGGCGTTATCCTGCCCGCGCTGTTTTCTTTCTTCACCCTCAATACGGAGTTTCTGTACACCGAAGACGCCGCGAAATACGTGCTTCTCGGCCGTTCTTTGGCGGAAGGGAAGGGCTACACATCCATCTGGGAGATAAACCCTTCTCCTCACCGCAAATACGCGCCGCTTCTGCCCGTCCTGCTATCTCCGTTCTCGGCTTTGTCCCCACTCAATGTTCTAATGATGAAGATCCTGATGAAATCGTTGGCATTCCTTTGCGCCATCATCATCTTCCTCTATTTTTACAGAAGAAAGACCGGCCTGGCCGGTGCCATCCTGATCACAGCCGCATATGTCCTTCCGGCCGATTTTTTGTATTACAGCGAAGGGCCGAATCCATTGCACCTTTATACGCTATTGTCCTTTTTAGGGTTGTGGAGCCTGGAAACGTTCATCGATAAGGGCTCCGGTATCGTCAGGAACGCCCTAATCGCGTCTTTGCTCTGCGCGCTGTGCTTTTTCGCGAAAGGGAACGGCCTGGCTTTGATAATGGCGGGTTGCGCCGTCCTGTTGCTCGGCGCGCCTCTTTCGCCGATAAACCGCAGGAAAGCCCTGATATTCGTATCCATAACCATGATCGCGCTCTTATTGTGGTTCGGCAGGTCCTTTCTCGCGGGCGGACGGGGCGAAGGCGGGTATGGGCATTCGTACACCTCGGAATTGGTAATGAAGAACATGGACGTGCCGCTGGAAGAAGTGAGGGCTGGCGCAGCCGACATTGCCGGCAGGATATCGGCCAACGCGGCATTTTACGGCCGCAACCTTGCCGTAACCACAAATAATCCTTATCTCATACTCCTGGAAACGTACCTGTTGCTGTGCGGCATCGTCCTGGCCATCAGAAAAAAAGAGACGGTCCCTGCCGCATACTGGCTGCTATACAGCGCTATCATATTGCTCTTCACGTTCAGGGGAACGCGCATGTATACGCCGATCCGTCCGTTATCGGCATATTTTGTCATATCGGGCTTATCGGCCCATGCGGAGATGGCCGGGACGTTTTGGAAAAGGCGGGGATCGCCGCTCTTCAGGGCGCTTGAAAAGCCGTTGACGCTTCTGCTGATGCCTGTTTTGGTCGTGGCTATAGGCTTCGCCGGTTTTGACAATGCCGCGAAGATAAAATATGCCTACTCCTGCCGGCCGCAGGTTTTTTGGGATTTCATGAAGGCATGCGAGGAGATCAAAAGCCGGACGGACGCGGCCGACACATTCTATTCATCGATAGCGCCCGCGCTGTTCCTTTATACCGGCCGGCGCGCGTCTTATCCGCCCATGACGAGGGATGGCGATAAGATACTCGGAAGGATCAGGGGCGACAAGGTCAAATACGTGATGCTGCAGGGGTGGGGCAACTTTTTTTCTGACGAGACTATCTATCCTTTTATAGAAGCGAACCCGCGGTACTTCAAGCAAATATACCGGAACGATACATGCCGGATCTACAAGGTCGAGGGGATGCGCGACTAAGGGCTTGGGAGTTTTTGTTTTCTGGGGTATAATAGGGAGCTAAGATCTCTAAAAAAGGAGGGTGGAATGAAAAAGTATATCGGAATTTGCGGTTTGATAATGCTGGCAATGTTTGTTGTTGGTTCGATCATTCCCGCAGATTGTTTTTCGAGGCAAAGGTATCAACGGGAATTAACCGATAACCCAAAGCTTGATGCGGCGAACAGGCTTTATAAAAAGGCCATATCGTGGATCAGGGACGGTGACAGCGTGCCCGAGCCTCAGAGGGCGGTGGGGTTTTATGCCAATGCAGAATCTTACCTGACTAAGACCGTCTTAAAACTGAAAGAGCTCGGCCAAAAAGAGAACATTGACGTTTCCAAAGAGGTCGAGTTTTGCGAAAAGTTGCTGAGAGAGACGCATGCGAGTCAAGGAATGGCGAAGAGAGCATCAAGATAACCCCTGAATGACTTCATAATGCTTTGAAATAAAAAGAGCGGAAAGGGGATGAATACATGGGAGCCGTAAGGACAAAACGTATGTCAGGTTTCCTTATGATCATTTTCTTGGTGAGCGCGCTATCGATCCAGGGTTGCGCTACCATGCGGCCGCGGAATGCAGTGCCGATGGATTTTGACGGAAAAGTCACTATCAGCGGCATGCCGGATATCCGCACTGACGTAGATAACCCCGATCCGGTCGTTATGCAGAATAGCTTGATAGATTCATTTAAACAAGAAGATAAGAATGCTTACCCCACGAGCGCGCTCGGTATAAAGATCTATCCTGTGCTGGCCATCTCAGGCGGCGGGGCTAACGGCGCCTATGGCGCGGGGCTCTTAAGAGGGTGGTCCAAGGAAGGCTCGCGGCCTCTTTTTAAGATAATTACAGGCGTCAGCAGCGGGTCGATCATCGCTCTTTATACATTTTTGGGAAAAGACTACGATGACCAGCTTGAAAAATTTTTTACCACGACGTCGACCAAAGACGTGATGAAACAAAAGAACTTCTTCAGCATTTTATTTGGGGACTCGATTATGAGCGCCGCCCCGCTGGCCAAAAAGATCTCAGGCCTCGTGGACGGGAGATTATTAACAAAGGTCGCCGAAGAACACAGGCGCGGCCGCAGGCTCTTCGTGGGGACCGTAAATCTTGACGCGCAGGAATTTGTCGTTTGGGACATGGGAGCGCTTGCGTGCAAGGGGGGCTCCGATTCGATCAATATGTTCCGAAAGATACTCCTGGCCTCATGCTCTCTGCCGATGACGTTTCCTCCGGTACATTTTAAAGTTTCTTCTGATTCTGGCGAGCTTTATGATGAGATGCATGTCGATGGCGGGACCATAAGAGGGGTCTTTTATATTGACCGGTTAACAAAAAACATGGAAGGGGCGGCTAAGGTCTTTGGCATTGATCCCTCAAAATACAGGCCGCAGATCTATATTTTAAGCAACTGCTATATGTCGCCGAACAGGCAGAAAGTAGAAGACAGCCTGGTAGGCATAAGCATACGCTCTCTTGACACGGTAGTGGCGGCGGCGAATAACGGGGATATCTACAGGCTCTATGCCTTTGCGAAGAGAAGGGGGTTGGATTTCAATTTGGCATATATCCCGGCCGACTTTAAGCCTGATCCAAAAGAGTTGTTTGATAAGAAAGAAATGCAGAGGTTATTTAAGCGCGGATATGATGATGCGCTCAATGGATATAAGTGGCATAAGACACCGCCCGGATATGCGGCGGAGGATGAAACTTCGGGAAAAACCGAATGAAAAAGATAATTTTAATATCGATCTTGATTTTGTTTTGCGTGGCAGCCATAAGCGGCCTTACATGCGCAGAAGACATGGGCGCCAAAATAGCGGCCAAGGCCATGTCTAAGTCGGAAACCGAGGTAAGATCAGCCAATAGAAAACTCTGGGAGTCGCGCGCAATTTTGCTGCGGGATTACATCGTTACCACAGTGAATGATTCCAAAGACGCGGATGCGGCCAAAGATAGACTTCTTAAGAATGCGGGCGATCTCGGAAACTCGATCAAGCCATATTACGGAAGTTGGGCAAGCAGTTTTTTGACCGGTTTTCTTAAAACTGATGTGAGGCTTACCGGAGAAGTTATTAAGGCAGCCAAGAAAGGCAAGAGAGAAGCCCTGGATCTGACCGGGAAGGCAAAGGAAGAAGCCCTGGAACTGACTGAGAAGGCCAAAGAAGAAGCCCTGGGCCTGACTGAGAAGGCCAAAGAAGAAGCCCTGGATCTGACTGAGAAGGCCAAAGAAAAAGCCCTGGACCTGACTGAGAAGGCCAAAGAAGAGGCCCCGGATCTGGCTGAGAAGGCCAAAGAAGAAGCCCTGGATCTGACTGAGAAGGCCAAAGAAGAAGCGCTGGATCTAACTGAGAAGGCCAAGGAAAAAGCCCTGGATCTGACTGAGAAAGGCGACAAAGAAGCTCTGGATCTGACTAAGACGGCCAAGAAAGAGACCCTTGATCTGACTAAGAAAGGCGACAAAGAAGCCCTGGATCTGACTGAGAAGGCCAGGGGAAAAGCCCTGGACCTGACTAAGAAAGGCGACAAGGAAGCATTGGATCTGACTAAGAAGGCCAGGGAAAAAGCCCTGGATCTGACTAAGAAGGCCAGGGAAAAAGCCCTGGATATGACTGAGAAGGCCAATAAAGAAGCTCCGGATCGGACTGAGAAGGCCAGGGGAACAGCTATGGATCTGGTTAATAAGGCCAGGGAAAAAGCCCTGGATCTGATCAATAAAGCCAGGGAAAAAGCCCTGGAGCTGATCAATAAAGCCAGGGGAAAAGCCCTGGATCTGACTGAGAAAGCCAATGAAAAAGCCCTGGAGCGGGCTAAGAAAAGATGGTATTCGAACGCATACCATTTGGCCGGTTTCTTTGCCATCCCGCACAATCAGAGCATGAAAGATCTGACAGATATGTTATATAAACATTTGGACCTTACCTGGGGCGAGATCGAAGCGATAATTGCAAAGGATGGGGCAAGGGACTTGGACTATTACGAAAAAGACAAGGCCCACATGGCCATGTTTTCAGATATTTTGGTGGATGGTCTTGTAAAACGATTCCCTAAGAAATTTAAGGAGTAGAAGGAGACCGGGAAAGTGCGCCCTTCGAACTCCCAGGACTTTTTGGCTTGGGAGTTTTTGTTTTCTGGGGTATACTATGCGGATAGGAGGGAAGCAGTGGGGACGTTCCCTGCCTGCCGGCAGGCAGGCCCGAGGTACCATTACAGGTAAACGATATTTTGCGCAAAGAGAGCGATGAAATACAAACACGCCTTATTCCTGAACCCCTACATAGAGAACACCGCGACAAGCGTCATGGGGATTTTCCCGCCCACCGGCCTTGAGTATGTGGCCACGAGCGCCAAGGGCCTAGTGGATAAATTGACCCTTATCGACCTGAGATACGAAACAGACCTTTGCGATCCCGCCAAGTTGATGGATTTTATACGCAACGAGAAGATCGACATCATATGCGTCGGCATCGGATGGGACCGCCAATTCAGGGAGATCTGCGAACTGCTGAACCTGATGCCGGACGGCATACCTCTGGTCGTGGGAGGCTATAAGGCGACGGAAGAGGTGGAGGAGCTATTCCGGGCCTGCCCGAAGATACATATCGTCGTCAGGGGCGAGGGGGAAGAGACGATAAAGGAGATACTGGAAGGCGCGCCGCTTGAAGGCATCCTGGGCATCTCTTACAGGGCCGGCGGCAAGATAGCCCATAACGCCCACAGGCCGCTGCCCAACGTGAACACCATAGCTTCGCCGGACCGCGTTCTGAGGCACAATGTATATCGCATGAAGCTGAACGGCATCAACATGGCGGACCTGACATTCGACTCGGTCCTTAGCGCGAGGGGCTGCCCCTTCACCTGCAAATTCTGCACCTTCAGCCTTAACCCGCTGGGCCAGAAAAGGGTTTACTCGGAGCGCAGCGTCGAGTCCGTGGTGGACGAGATAGGGGAGCTCGGCGCCAACATAATACTTATGAGCGACGACAACTTTTTCACGAACGCAAAAAGGGCGGAAGCGATCTGCGACCTGATCATAAAACGCAGGATAAAAAAGCGCTTCATAGCGCAGGCCCGCATCGAAATAGCCAAACACCCCCGCCTCCTGGACAAGATGGTCAAGGCGGGCTTCAAGATGCTCCTCCTGGGAATAGAATCTCCGCACGACCGCATACTGGCCCAGCTCAACAAAGGTTTCGACTCGGATACCATAAGAAAATACTTTAACGTGCTGAAGAAGTACCCAATCTACTACCATGGTTACTTCATCTACGGCAACATAGGCGAGAGCGAAGAAGAGATGGCGTATATATCGAAATTCGCGAAGGAGATAAACCTCGACTCCATCACCTTCCAGAAGCTGAGAATAGAGAAGTTCTCGCCGCTCAAGGATATCGCGAAAAAGACGCCCGGCTATCACGTTACCGACAGGGGCGAGCTTTATTCGGATACTTACAGCCACGCGTCCCTGAAAAAAATAGGCAGGCAGATAAAATTTTCTTTCTATACGCCGTTCCAGGTCCTTAAAATAGTGCGTAAATTCCTGGTGGTGAGATTTTTCACTTTCGGCGAGATCGTCTCATTTCTGGCGGCAGGCCCGAGCCTGCTGAAAAGCGTCATAGTCAGGGAGATCCAGAAAAAAAGGCTCGGCAACTCCCTGAAGCGCATATTCGTGAGCAATGCATGACCTACGTCAAAGATGAAACACGCTAAATGGTACATAAATAAACACCTCAAAAAATAAGATATGGAAAAGGCCATTTTCTGCTGGTCGAGCGGCAAAGACAGCGCGATGGCGCTGTATGAGATGATGAAGGGCGGCAGCTACGAGGTTGAATGCCTCCTCACCACCGTGACGGAAGGATATGACAGGGTATCCATGCACGGCGTAAGGCGCGAGCTCGTCGAAGCGCAGGCCGCGGCCCTGGGCCTGCCGCTCGAGAAGATATTCATATCCCAAAAAAGCTCTGATAGCGAATACGATATGAAGATGCGGCGATTCCTGGAGACGAAGGCCGCCCGGGGGATAAGGCACGTCGCATTCGGCGATATATTCCTGGAAGACCTGAAGAAATACCGGATGGAGAAGCTGTCCCGGGTAAACATGGCCGGCCTGTTCCCGCTCTGGAAGCGGGATACGGCCGAGCTGGCCGGTACATTCATATCGCTCGGCTTCAGGGCGGTCGTGACCTGCGTCGACACGAAGGTCCTGGATAAAAGCTTCGCGGGCCGTATGTATGACGAGGCGTTCCTCGCGGACCTGCCGGAAGGCATCGACCCGTGCGGCGAGAACGGCGAGTTCCATTCGTTCTGTCACGACGGCCCGATCTTCAGCGCGCCTATAAGGTTCGCGGAAGGCGAGTCGGTATTGCGCGACAACAGGTTCCAGTACCGGGATGTGCGGCTTGTAAGTAGCCCGTAACGCTTTCTAAGGTAAAAGATAATCGGGAAAGTGTACCCTTAAACTCCCGGGCCTTTTTGAGCTTGGGAGTTTCTGTTTTTCGGGATATAATAGGTAACATGAAAAATCAATGCCTCAATTGCCCGGAACGCAAGCGTTGCAGGGATTCGGCGGCGTCGTGGGTCTATTTCGTGATAGGGCTCATCGCCGCCTTCTCGGTCAGGCTCGTCGCGGTCTTCATGGATTATAACGTCCTGTATGCCAAGATGGCCTGGTACGTGGGCGTCATCGGTTTTTTCATATTCTTCCTGTATAAATTCCACATAGATACGGTCCGCGCCAGGCTCATAAAGAGCGCCGGGATAACCGCGAGGCTCCGCCGGAAGGAGCCGCTGAGCGGCGGCGATTACGACCTCCTCTCGTCGATCCTCTGCGCCCTCAGCTCGAACAAGGACAGGATAAATTATTTCGTCATCTTCAGCACATCGATACTCACGGTTGCCTTTGCCGTGTATGCCGATTTTTTCAGAAGATAGAGGAAAAGGCTGAATTGCGCGCCCATTCATCACATAGACACGTTATATCAAAAAAAGAGATAATGGCCCTGCCGCTCAGGTCGTACACCGGCCCTATCCATGTGATAGATTCGGACGCGAAGATGGGCGCGGCCGTGCGGGCTCTCGGCAGCGAGAAGGTCCTTGGTTTCGACACGGAGACGAGGCCCGCTTTCAGGGTAGGCGAGTCCTATCCGCCCTCGCTCGTCCAGCTTGCCGCGCGCGAAGGGGTATACATATTCCAGCTAAGGCATATCCGGTCCTATGGGCCGCTTGCCGATATCTTGGGCGCTCATAAGCCGCTGAAAGCCGGCATCGCGGTGGCCGATGATATAAAGAAGCTGAAGGGCCTGTTCCATCTCGAACCCTCAGGGTTCGTCGAACTGGCGGGCCTGGCGGCCGGGGCAGGGATAAAGCACGCCGGCGTGCGCAGCCTGGCGGCCCTTTTATTCGGCTGCAGGATATCCAAGGGGACGAAGTGCTCCCGCTGGGACGCTCCGGCGCTTACGCGCGAACAGATAGTGTACGCGGCTACCGACGCGTGGATATGCAGGGAGATATATTTCGCGCTGATGGAAAGGTAAGATTGACCCATCACGAAAAGGCGATAGAGGACGCCCTGTTGAAAGGCGAGCTTGAGGCGGTGGGCAAAGAAAAGTTCGATGGGATCGCGCAAGCCCTTGCCGCATCCGCATCAACAGCAGGGATCTGGCCTCTCTAAAACAGAAGGCCCGTAAGCTGGGGCTTAAATATCAGACATTCATCTCGGAGATACTCCATCGGGTCGCCGCGGCATAAAAAATAGGACTTGGGAGTTTCTGTTTTTCGGAATATAATAAGGTCTGCTCCTGTTCGATAAAGAAGCTTGTCGAAACGGAAGAGGCACACTAAAAAAAGGAGGTTAATTATGCCGGATTTTGGAACGCCCTTTTCAGGGGCGGCAAAGGAAAAAAAGGTGACAAAGGAAGAGTTGATCCGCGCGATCCGCTTTATGGTCGCGGCTGAATACGAAGCGATCCAGCTTTATATGCAGCTTGCGGAGTCGACCGATAACAAGCTGGCTCAGGAGGTCCTTAAGGACATAGCCGATGAAGAGAGGGTGCACGCGGGAGAGTTCCTGAGGCTATTGAAAGAATTGGCCCCCGACGAACAAAAGTTTTACGACAAAGGTGCCGGAGAAGTAGAGGAAGAGATAAAGAAGAAATAAAGAGCTCGGCAGGTCCTTTCGGTTATGCGATACCCGTTAAAATGGGCTGTATTGCTGGTATGCATGTGCGCGATGGTGTCCGGATGCGCCACGATGCGCTACCCGCGGGCCTATAAGGTCGAGGGCAAGGAGATCGAGGATTTTAAGGACCTGAGCGACGACCAGGCGCTCAAAGTGGTCGCCCTCATCTACAGCGTAATGCCCGAGAGTTGGGAAGACGGCATAGCCAGAAGCCTTGCGCTCGAAGAATACATGAAGCTCCTCGCCAAAAGGAACTCGCGGTACATCAAGGATTCGGGCATCTTCGGGGCGGAATACGACAAAGTAAAGCTCTCTTCATGGAAGGATGTAGACCTCATAAAATTGTTCGATTACCTGGCTCCCAAGGCCAAGGCCTACTACGCGGGATCCGCGCCCGAGCTGACGGAAAGCCAGAATGCCCGGAGGATAACATACCTGACCGCAATAAATTCCGTCGTAAACGAATTGAAGAGACGGGACATCACCCAGAAAGCGCTTTCGATCGCCGCCAATGTCCTGATGACCGCGCTTTCTGTCGCGTTGTCGATGATATAGAAACAAAGGAGCGTTATGGCAAAAGAAAATTACTCGTTCGACATAGTTTCCGAGGCGGACCTTCAGGAAGTCGACAATGCCGTCAACCAGGTGAAGAAGGAGATCATGACGAGGTTCGATTTCAAGGGGAGCAAGTCCTCCATAGATTATAACCGCGAGGAAAAGAAACTGAAGCTCGTCGGCGACGACGATTTCAAATTGCGCTCTGTCAGGGACATACTCGCCAACAAGCTTGCCAAAAGGGGCGTTTCGATGAAGCTGCTGACCTTCAAGGAGCCGCAGGCGGTCTTCGGCGGCTGCCACCAGCAGGAGGTCGACCTCGTCTCGGGCATACCCCAGGAAAAGGCCAAAGAGCTCGTCAAGATCATCAAAGCCCTGGACCTCAAAGTCCACGCGCAGATAGAGAACGAGAAGATAAGGGTATCCTCGCCGAAGAAAGACGACCTGCAGGCCGTCATCTCGCATCTGCGTAAGATAGATTTCCCGCTGGCGCTCACGTTCAACAATTACAGGTAAAAGCGGCTTGGGGATTTTCGTTTTTGCGATATAATGATGAAAAAAGGAGGCAGGCATGGAAGAGAACGAGGTCAAGGACGTAGCAGGCGAAAGCAAGGCGGATAAATTCAAGAGGCTGGCCTCAAAGAGGGTAGTGAACGCCATATCCAAGGTAGAGCTCATAGCGAACCTTGCCGGTTCCGGCTATGAATATACCCCTGAGCAGGTCGAGAAGATACTGACCGCCCTGCAGGGCTCGGTGGATAAGGTCAAGGCGGCGTTCTCCAAGCAGAAGATAGAGAAGACGAACTTTCAGCTGTAGATAATGAAGAAGAGATGGTCCGACGCCGTGACGAAGGGCAGCAACGCCCTCGACCTTGAAGCGGGCGGCTTTACGAGGTAGCGATGGATAGTTCGATAGTGCTGGCTAAGTTCATAGGGCCGTTCACCATCTTGATAGGCGCCACGCTCTTCCTTAACACGAAATACTTCCAGCACGTGGGGGGAGACTTCTTCAAGAACTCCGCCTTGGCCTATATAACCGGGCTCATCACGTTCGTCGCCGGCCTCGCCGTGGTGATATTCCATAACATCTGGGCCGCTGACTGGCGCGTCCTTATCACGGTATACGGCTGGCTCGTCCTCATCAAGGGCGCATGGATAGTCCTTCTGCCCGGCACACTGCCTAAAATGACGCAGGTGTTACTGAAGAATGTCAGGTTCATACTCATACCCTGGGCCGTGATGATCGCCATCGGGATCTTCCTGACGGTAAAGGGGTATTCGTAAATAACAGGAGGGGAAGTATGGCAATGAAAAAATTTATCTTTGCAACGCTTTTGGCGGCTGCGGCATGTTCGCTCATGTTATGCGCGAAGGCTTACGCGCAGGAGAAAACGATATCATCGGGCAGTACGCTCAACGATCTTATGGCCGCCTATAACGCGGAGAGCAACTCCAAGGCCAAGTATGAGGCTTTCGCCAAAAAGGCAAACGCAGAGGGCTATGACGCCTTAGCAAGCCTCTTCAGGGCAGGCGCCATGGCTGAACAGGTGCATATGGAGCGTCATGCCGATATCATCAAAAAGCTTGGCGGGACGCCGAAGGCCGAGATAAAAACGCCTGTGGTAAGGAGCACTAAGGAGAACCTTGAAGAGGCGATGGAGCAAGAGGCTTACGAAAGCGCCGTGATATACCCGGAATACCTCAAGCAGGCGGAAAAGGAAGGCATCGAGGACGCGATCGCCGCTTTCATGTACGCGAAGGAGGCCGAAGCGGCGCACACGAGGGCCTACGCGAAGATGCTGAACAACATCGATCTATCAAAGGGGCTGACCAAGGCATTCTATGTATGCCCGCTGTGCGGCAATATCCTGGACGCGCTCGTTCTGAGGGAATGCCCGATCTGCGGCACCAACAAAGAAAAATTCAGAAAGATAGCGGAGTATTAGACCCGTCAGGAAAGGTCAGGAGGATAGCGCATGAGATGCCTGGGGATACTGGCAGGTCCGAGAAAAGGCCATGCTACCGACAAATTGATCGACACAGTGCTTGAAGGGCTCAAAGAGAGGGGAGGCGAGGTCGAAAAGATATCGCTATATGATTACAACATCAAGCCGTGCACCGGCTGCTGCGCATGCCACAAGACCGGGAAGTGCGCGATAAACGACGACTACCACATCGTCCGCGATAAGGTGGAGGACGCCGATGTGGTCGTATTCGGCTCCCCCGCATACTGGTGCAACGTCACGTCCGAAGCGAAAAAATTCATGGACAGGAGCGGCGTCCTGTTCGAGATGAAAACGATGGGCCCGAAAAGGACCAAGGACAAACCGTCAAAGGTCGTGCTTGTGGCAACCTGCGGCGCGCCGTTCCCTCTCAGCCATATGATGGGAATAATCCCGGGAGTAATGCGCGCGATGAAGGAAATGTTCTGCCGAATGAACGCGAAAGTCCGCACCATCTACGCCGCCGGCATGATGGACCCCGACAATAGCCTGCCGTCGAAGCGGTTAATGGATAAAGCGCGCGAACTTGGGCGGAACATATAGTATCCTTACCGTATTCCGCAGCAACAATTACCTCCAGAGGATTAGGAATCAAAAAAGATATTAACTTTCTCTTGACTTAACAGCTTTATATGCTATACTTATTCTACTTATGCGTTAAGGCATTGGAAAGCTATTATCGAAAGCGGGAGAGAGTAAGATGAAAAATTTAACAACAGGATTTATAACAGGATTCTTTGTCGCTACATTCTGCTCCATGGTGGTACTGGGAGAGGTCACCAACAGGGTCAACCATAACACATTCCGTGATTTCGATGGGGCCGTTACATGCGCGCTGAGAGAATCCTATTCCAATCCCATCGCTTCGCTGTCGATCAAGATCTACAGTTTTTGCTGGGGCATCTATAAAAGTCTTTAAGTAAAAAAGACGCCGAGATCCGCTAAAGAACTCCCGGGCCATTTTTGGCTTGGGAGTTTTTCTTTTTTAGGTTATAATAA
This sequence comes from Candidatus Omnitrophota bacterium, assembly GCA_016929115.1. GTDB lineage: Bacteria > Omnitrophota > Gorgyraeia > 2-01-FULL-45-10 > 2-01-FULL-45-10 > JAFGJL01. The sequence goes on from JAFGJL010000067.1 coordinate 14,631, forward strand.
GAAACGGGCCGGAGCGGCGCTCGATGGATAAAAAATAACGTACGATACAAAGGAGGACGCATGGCTTTTTTAAGTTTCATCATATTCGCGGCTGTAATGTTATTCCTCGCGGGCATAAGGATAGTGCGGCCCACGCACCGCGGCCTTGTCGAGAGGCTCGGCAGGTACAAGAACTTCGCCAACCCGGGTTTCCACTGGATAATCCCTGTCATCGACAGGATGTTCCAGGTGAACGTGACCGAGCAGATGGTCGACGCGGAGCCCCAGGAGATCATCACCAACGACAACCTGAACGCCAGGGTGGACGCCCAGGTCTATTTCAGGGTAAAGCCGGACGAGGGCAACGTAAAGAACTCCCAGTATAACGTGAACAACTATCAGTGGCAGATAGTCAACTTGGCGAGAACTACTCTGAGGAACATCATAGGGACGCTGACGCTGAAATCGGCCAACAGCGAGAGGGGCAGGATCAATTCGGAGCTGCACAAGACGCTGTGCGAGGAAACGGAGAGCTGGGGCATAGACATAGTCAGGACGGAATTGAAGGAGATACAGCCGCCTCAGGACGTCCAGGAGACGATGAACAAGGTCGTTAAGGCGGAGAACGAGAAGGTCGCCGCTATAGACTTCGCCACCGCCACGGAGACGGAGGCCGACGGCGCGAGGCGCGCGGAGATCAAGAAGGCGGACGGCGTGAAGCAGGGCAAGATCCTCGAGGCCCAGGGCGAGGCCGAGGCGATCCGGCTCGTCAACGAGGCGGCCGAGAAGTATTTTGTGGGCAACGCGCAGCTGCTGCGCAAGCTCCAGGCTATGGAGAACGCTCTCAGGAACAACACCAAGGTCATCGTGCCCTCGAACGCCGACCTTGTCAATGTGATGGGCGAGATGGCGGGCGTCCTGCCGATAAAGAAGAAGGAAGAAAAATAACAAGGAGGGATGCATGTCTTTATTAAAGTACGCGTGTTCAGCGGCTGTGATCGCGGCGCTCTTCGCTATCCCACACGCCGCTTCGTCGGCGCAGGACAAGGAGATCGAACAGGGAGCTGAAAGGGAAGTCCGGGAGGCATTGCAGAGCGGCAAGGATTTCGCGCGGGAAGAGTCCGCGGAGGCAAAGACACCCTCTTCCGAGGAATACCTTATGAAGGTCAAGGAGGCCGACAGGGCCGGCGTGATCAAGTCAGAGGAAAAGGATGTGGAAGAAGGCGGCAGGCGCTATCACCAGGGATACAGGGAGTGGTAAACGATTGACAATATGGAAAAGATGAAGAGAATAGCGTATCTTTGCGCGGCCATCGGCCTGACGCTCGTCCTTGCTTCTTGCGCGAGGGCGCCGGTCAAGACGTCTCTCCCGACCGCTAGCACGGCTTACCTTCCGCCGTCCGGCCCGGTCATGCGGCAGGACGCGATCCACACGGTCGGACCCGGCGAAACGCTCTGGCGCATATCCAAGACATACGACGTCAGCATAGACGACATAATGGGGGCGAACAGGCTGACCGACTCATCGAAGCTGGAGATGGGCCAGCGCCTGCTCATCCCGCAGGCCGCGCCGATCAAGCCGGTGATAACCATCTATCCGAGCAATAAATGGAAATACATCATCGTCCATCACAGCGCGACGGAAGGCGGGACCGCCCTCGATTTTTACAAGGCCCACCGCGACCGCGGATGGGAGACGATCGGCTACCATTTCGTGATAGACAACGGCAGCGGCGGCAAACAGGACGGCCAGATCGAGGCCACCCCCCGCTGGACCAAGCAGATGGACGGCGCGCACTGCGCTGCAGGCAGCATGAATTCCAGGGGCATAGGCATATGCCTTGTGGGCAATTTTAATTACGAAAAAGTATCCCCGAAACAGATGGAGTCGCTCGCCTACCTCGTAAACACCCTCAAGACAAATTACAGGATACCATCCTCCAATGTATTAGGCCACGGCAAGGTCACCGGCGCGAAGACGGATTGTCCCGGCAAGAAATTCCCGTGGAGCGAGTTTTACGCGAGGACAAGGTAGCGCCCCGGATAAGGCCTTGACGCCATGCAGAAGATACGCTACGAACTCGACCCGTACAACAGGCTCGTGGCAACCCTGCCGAAATACCGCAAGGTGCTCGACGGCCGGTTCAGGACAGCCGGCGCTAACGAACTTACCTACCACGTAAAATCCCCGGTCTCCGCGGAAGAGAGGATACCCCACCAGCTGAAACTGAAAGGCGCGTGGTCGCTCACGGATTCGCACGACCTGCGGCTCACGCTCGACAAACAGGGCCGCCGGACTTTCGGCGATAAGGTGACGCTGCAGGGGGAGATGCTCGACGCGCGCGAGGACTCGCTCCTCTTTGCGGTCACTACAACTACAAAGGCCGGGACGCTCTCGACGTATGTCTTGGAGCTCGAGGGCCGGTGGAAGGCCGACAAGCGTAACCGCCTGACGTTCCGAGTCAAAAAAGAGGCCGGCGGATACGACATCCTCACCTTTAACGGCGCATGGGAGATCGACAAGGACCACCGGATCATCTATCAGTACGAGAAGGCCTCCCTTATAAGGAAGAAGAAGCGGACGCACACCTTGGCCTTCAAGGGGCATTGGGACATAAAGGACAGGTATAGGATATCATATGTGCTGTCGGGCGGCACGGACGCGGCCTTCGACTTTGAGGCGAAGGCGGGCGTCTTCAGGAAGGACTACATAGAATACGAGGTCGGCATAGCGCTGGCCGGCCGCGCCGCTCCGTTAAGGCGGACCGTAAAACTCACCGGCAAGTGGAATATACGCAAGGGCATCGGGCTCGTCTTTGAAACGGGGTACGAGGGTGGCAGGACTGCCGCGATAGTCTTCGGCGCTGACGCGACGTTCACGGACAGGGATACGGTATCGTTCAGGCTAAGGAAGGAAGCGGGGCAGAGGGACCTGGGCGCGAGCGTGGAGCTTTCGCGTAAGCTGCTCAAGGGCGACGGGGAGGCGTTCCTGCGGATATTGAAGTCGAGGCAGGAGGCCTCGGCCATGGCAGGGGCGGGGTTCAGGTGGTGAGGAGGGGCGAGTAAAATTTTTATTGACACTGCCGCAAAGCAGAGTATAATTAGCACGTCTTTGATAATCAGATCTATATAGGCGCCCGAAAAGGCTTAAAAGGGAATTCCGAGCGCCGCGAAGAGCGGCGAAACGGAAACGGTCCCGCCGCTGTAGAGGACGACGAAATTCGAGCAAGGCCATTGTCCCGAAAGGGATGAGAAGGCGCGAAGAGTAGGATGACTCCTCAGTCAGAAGACCTACCTATATATTGAAAGTCCGGATCGCGAGAATACCGGCATATACGGGTTTGTAGAACAGGGAACTTACCCCGCGTTACTTTTGTGACGCGGGGTTTTTTATTTTACGAAGGAGAAGGAAAGTGAAAGCATTGGTAATAGCGGTTTTGGCAATAGGGCTTGCGGCCGGCGCCGCGGACGCGGCCGGGGAGAAAGAGGCTTCGAAGGCGCACACGCTCGACCCGATAATCGTGACGGCGTCGAGAGCGGAGGAGGACACGCTCGCCTATCCGGGCAGCGCGACGGCGCTGCAGTCATCGAAGTCGGTCGACGTCATCGACCGTCGCCAGATAGAGCTGTCGGGCGCGCAGACCGTGCCGGAGCTGTTGAGGGGCCAGCCCGGCCTCGATGTGCGCGACTACCTGGGTAACGGCAAGAGGGTCCAGGTGGACCTGCGCGGGTTCGGCGAGACGGCGGTCAGCAATACGCTCGTCCTTATAGACGGCAGGCGGACCAACCTGATCGACATGTCGGGCGTCGACTGGGCGCAGATAAATATCGACGCCGTGGAGCGCATCGAGATACTCCGCGGGCCGCAGACGGTCCTTTACGGCGACAATGCGGTGGGCGGCGTTATCAACATCATCACCAAGCGCGGCAAGGGCGTGAAGCCCGAGATAGGCCTCAAGTACGAGACCGGTAGCTACCGCTATAATTCCTACGGCGTTAACGCGGCCGGCGGCACGGAGCTAATGGACTACTTCTTCAACTTCACGACGTCTAAGACGGACGGCTTCAGGTGGAACAACGACCTCGAGAACATCGACCTCAACGCTACGCTGACGATGCGGCCGGCCTCATATCTCGACCTCAAAACCGATGCCGGGCTCCATCGCGACTGGTACGGCATGCCCGGCGCTGTGACCGACGTGCAGATAGACCGGGACGGTATACGCGCCGTCGACGACCCGAACAACCGCAGCAAGACCGAGGACATGTACCTCATGCCGGGCTTCAACCTCCATTACGCGACCGACTGGGGCTCATGTTCCTTCGCGGCCGACTTCCCGCTGCGCGACCGCAGGACCGCCGGACTGAACAACTTCGGGTACTGGAACGAGATAGACAACCACATAACCACGTTCGGCGTGACGCCGCGCGCCATCGTCGAATTCCCCGTCTTCGAGATGAAAAACCGCCTGACGGCGGGCGTCGACTGCTACCGGTACACCGACAAGATATCCAGCTCCAACTGGATAAACGCGCTCATCACCGGGGACGGATGGCGGAAAGACCGCATAGTGATCACCGAGGAGACGACCGGCTTTTACGTGACCGATACGCTCTCGATAACGCCGCGCCTTACCGCCAACGGCGGGGCGAGGGCCGAATGGGCTAACTACAAGTTTGACCAGCAGGCGATCGCGCAGAGCGTGAACAACAAGAGGCTCTTCGCTTACGCCTTCGACGGCGGCATAAACTACAAGTACAACGACACCTCCGCCGTCTACGGGAACGTCGCGCGCGGCTTCAGGCTGCCCGCGGTCGACGAATGGTATCAGACGTTCATGGTTACGCCGTGGGGCAATGTGAACGGCGGCCTCAACACGGACCTGGACACCCAGGAGAGCATGAACTACGAAGTCGGCGTGCGCGACCACACCCTGAAATGGTTGAAAGTGAACGCCGATTACTACTTCCTCGACACGCGCCACGAGCTCACCTATGACCCGATCAACTTCGTCAACGCGGTCTACGACCGGACGATGCGCCACGGCCTGGAACTCGAGATGCACGTCCTTCCCGCAAAGGACCTCGATATCTACGCGAACTACACATACGAGAAGGCCTTCTTCGTCGGCAGCCACTTCGCCGGCAACACGGTGCCGCTGGCGCCGCGCCACAAGCTGACGTGGGGGATCATATACACCTTCATGGACTGCGTCGACCTTCATTACATCTTCAGGTTCGTCGGGCCGCGCTACTTCATCAGCGACCCGCTGAACCAGTTCCGCCAGATGAAGCAATATATCACCAACGACATCAAGCTCGCGTACCGCAAGCACGGCCTGGAGATATACGGCGCGCTCAACAACATCTTCGGCTTCGAGTATTCGGAGATCGGCTCGTGGGGCCAGTATTACCCGGCCAACGGCAGGAACTTCGTCATCGGGGCAAAGTATAAGTTCTAACGCGCTCTTGACGTCCGCCCTGGTATCGGCTATATTATATCCATGAACCTGACGTTCAGATACGCCATAATGATATCGGCCGTGGTCCATGCGCTGGCGATAAGCCCGCTCTACGGCATCTCCATACCAAAGGTATGGCGCGAGAAACCCCTTGAGGTCGAGTACACCGTTATTGAGGAACCGCAAAAAGTCGAGCTGACGAAAGCTGAGGCGCCGGCGAAGCCCGCCGAGACGCCTAAGGTCGAGCTGCAGAAGGAACCGGTGATACAGCCTGTCAAGCCGGCCCCGGCGCAACAGGTAAAGGCGCCGGAAAAGGCAAAGCAGGAGGCCCGCGAACTGGCCAAAAAGCGGGAGGCCATACGCTCAACGAAGGCCTATGTCAATTATTATAAGCTCATACGCGAGAAGATACGCAGGCGGCTGAAATACAATTACCGCGGCCAATATAAGGAAGGGGAGGTGGCGCTCGCCTTCATCCTGCGCGCGGACGGCACTCTCGCGTCGTGCGGCACGGAAGAGTCCGCGTCCGCATCCGACAAGCGCCTGGCCTCCATCGCGGTGGAGAGCCTGCGCGAGGCCGGGCCATTCCCTCCCTTCCCGAAAGAGATAGATCTTCCCGACATGTCGTTCAACGTCCTCGTGGCGTTCCGGCGAAACGAATAATCCTGCTCTTTCCCGCCCCGGCCGGGAACCATGGTTCCCGGCCGGGGCGGGAACAAGAACGAAAATCCTTTCGCAAGAGGCCTCTCTACGATATAATATCAGGTAAGAGGAAAAACGATGCAAAAGTTCATCACGGCAATAGGTGTGACCCTGGTGCTCTTGTCCCTGCCGACCGTGACGGTCTACAACGACATCTTCACGCACCGCCAGACGACGAGGGATAAGTGGGTCCGGGTGGAATACCAGATGCAGAAACGCTCCGGCCTCATTCCCAAGCTGGCAGGCTACGTAAAAGAGTGCGGGGCCGGAGAGACGGCGCTGTTCAAAGAGGTCGCGAAGGCCCGTTCGCAATGGGCTAAGGCACAGAGCGTGGAAGAGAAGATAATGGCCGCCTGCGCGCTGGATGCGACCGTCTCGAGGCTTAAGCTGGGGGCGGAAAAATGCCCGGGACTGAAGGAGAACCCGGAGTTCGCGCGCCTTACGGACGAATTGGCCGTCACGCGTAAACGCATAGCGGCGGAGCGCACGCGATATAACGACGCCGCAAAAGATTACAATGACTTATTGAGGACCTTCCCCGCCAATATCGTGGCCATCATCTTCGGCTTCGCGGCGGCGGCGGAATATGCCGACCCGGCGGAAAGGGCGAAAAAAGAGACCGGGGCAAAGTCCTGACCGTTACGAGGAGCGATATGAAAAGGACCCAGATAAAGACAATAGGCATATTGACGGCGGGCGGCGATTGCCCCGGCCTGAACGCGGTCATAAGGGCCGTGACCAAGGCGGCGATAAACGACTACGGCATCAAGGTCGTCGGATTCAAGGACGGCTATGACGGATTGATACGGAACGAGACCCGTGTCCTGGCAAGCATCGACGTCTCCGGCATCCTAACGGTGGGCGGGACCATACTAGGCACATCCAATGTCGCGAATCCCTACAAATATGCGGGCGAAAATAACGGCAAGCTGGTGATGAGGGATGTTTCTGCTCAGGCGATCGCCAATTACAAGAGGCACGGCCTGGACGCCCTGGTCGTCATCGGCGGGGACGGCACCCTTTCGGTCGCCGCGAAACTGGTAAAGGACGGCCTGAACATCGTCGGCGTCCCCAAGACCATAGACAACGACCTGTCGGAAACCGAATACACGTTCGGCTTCGAATCCGCGGTCGCTACAGCGACCGAGGCCCTCGATAAGCTCCACTCGACGGCGCAGTCCCACCACCGCGTGATGATACTGGAGGTCATGGGACGTTACGCCGGCTGGATCGCGTTATATTCGGGCATAGCGGGAGGCGGCGACGTCATACTGATACCCGAGATACCTTATAGCGTAAAGGCGATATGCCGCAAGATCGAAGAGCGCCGAAGGCACGGAAAACGCTTCAGCATCATCGTGGTCGCGGAAGGCGCCAAGCCGAAAGGCGGGACCGTGACGGTAAGCCGCATCGTGGAAAAATCTTTCGATAAGGTGCGGCTCGGCGGCGTCGCCAACCGCATCGGCGAAGCGATCGAGAAGGCGACGTGCGTGGAGACGCGCGCCACGATACTCGGCCACGTGCAGCGGGGAGGCTCGCCGACGCCGTTCGACAGGATCCTCGCGACGCGTTACGGAAACGCGGCGCTGGACCTGGTATTGAAGGGGAAGTTCGGCAGGATGGTCGCGCTGCAAAAAGGCAGGATGACGGACGTCCCCATACACAAGGCGGTAGGAAAACTGAAACTCGTCCCGCGCAACTCCCCGCTGATAAAGATGTCCGAATCGCTGGGTGTCGGTTTCGGACGCTAAAAGGACCGGATAAAACCATAAATGGAAAAAGTCCACAAGATACTCCTGGTATCCTCAGACAAGAGCCTGAAGGAGGTCCTCAGTTTCTGCCTCGACGGCTGGGGCTATGAGGTCTCGTTCCGCGACACCCTGGGCAACGACATCACGCCCATAAAGAAGCTGGCCCCGGACGTCATAGTCATCGACGTCCATACCGCCGGCAAGGCCGACCTCGAGGTCTGCCGGCTCCTGAAGAACGACTTCATCACCGCCTTCACGCCCGTCATAACCCTTATCAATAAAAGGCAGCTCAGGACGCAGCTTTTAAACCTAAAGCAGGGCGTCGATGACTACCTCATCAAGCCGCCGGACCCGCTCGACATGCGCGTCAGGATAGAGATGGCGATCAGGCGCTCCCAGTACAGCTTTTACGCGAGCCCGCTCACAGGGCTTCCCGGCGGCCGCATAATAGAAGAGGTCCTGAGGGAGCGGCTCAAGAAGGCGGAGCCGTTCTCTTTCGGTTACGCGGACATCGACAACTTCAAGTATTTCAACGACGTATACGGCTACGTCAAGGGCGACCGCGCCATCATGCAGACGGCCTACATACTCTACACTACCATCAAGAAACACGGCAACCCGGGAGATTTCATAGGCCACGTGGGCGGCGACGATTTCGTATTCATCACCACCCCGCAGAAATACCGGGACATCTGCCACAACTTCGTCACCACGTTCGACAGGATCATGCCCTTCCATTATTCCTCGGAGGACCGGAGGCAGGGTTTCATCGTCGCCAGGGACAGGACGCACAAGGTGAAGGAGATACCGCTCATGAGCATCTCGATCTCGGTCGTCAACAGGTTCCATGAGGCCGAGTTCAAGAACGTCATAGAGCTCAACGAGCGCATCGCTGAGATAAAGCGCTATCTTAAGACGCACGCCGGCAGCAAGTTCATGGCCGACCGCAGGAACCGTCAGCCCGCCGAAGAGCCGCACCCGCATATCTATAAGCGCGAGGACTACAAGCAGAGTTCCTACAGGCCTCTGGGGCAGATCCTGGTCGAAAAACGCGTCATATCGTCCGAGCAGCTCGACGAGGCGCTCAATATACACTGGAGGCGTGGCATCATCTGCGGCGAGATACTGAACGAACTGGGGTTCATACAGAAGAAGGAACTCGACAAGATACTGCGCGAGATAGCGCATGAGGCGCTAGTGCCGGAAGAGACAAAGGCATCATAACCAAAGGAGGAGCATATGGAAGAGAAGAAGGACCTGGGCAAGACGTCGATAGGTATGCAGCCGAACGCGGAGGCGCTGCTGGCCTATCTGGCGGGTTTCATCACCGGAATAGTCTTTTACATTCTCGAGAAGGAGAACAAGTTCGTCCGTTTCCACGCGATGCAATCGATAGTGGTATTCGGCTTCCTCTTCGTCCTCGGCATGGCGCTCGCCGTCATACCCGTAATAGGGTGGGTGATCTCGCCGGTCCTCTGGATCGCCAACATAGTATTGTGGATACTCCTCATGGTCAAGGCATACCAGGGCGAGATGTTCAAGCTGCCGATAGCGGGTGACATAGCCGAAAAGAACTCGTAAGGACATGTACGAACACTTCCTTTCGTCGCTCGCCAAAAAACAATGGGAACGGATCGGGCTAAAGCGGCGCTCCGGCGTCGTGACCGGCCTCTTTTCGCTCTACTCAGGAGATAGCGCTGGGATAGGCGAGCTGCCGGACCTCGACCTGCTGGCAGACTGGTGCGCCCGGGCAGGCATGAGCATAATGCAGCTCTTGCCCATGAACGACGTCGGCTTCGACTTCAGGCCCTACGACGCGCAATCGACATTCGCCCTCGACCCGATGTACCTCGCGCTCGACCGTCTCGCGGGCGTCGATACCGCGCCGTTCAGGAAGGACCTGAACGCGCTGCGCAAGAGATTCCCCGCCGGAAAGAAGAGGGTCGACTACAGGATAAAAGGGGCTAAACTGGAGCTCCTCTGGAAGATCTTCAAAAACGCCGCGGGCCAGCCGCCCGAGTTCGACCGCTATCTCGAGGACAATAAGTTCTGGATAGAGGACTACGCCGTCTTCAAGGTCATCAAGGACTGTTGCGCCCAGAAGGACTGGGAGGCATGGGAGCCGAAATTAAAGGCCCGGGACGAGGACGCGATAAGGTTCTTCGTGCGCGACAACACGGAGAACATCCTTTTCCACCAGTGGATGCAGTGGCAGCTCTACGAGCAGTTCAGGGCGGCCAAGGCATACGCCGCGAAAAAAGGCGTCCTTATAATGGGCGACCTGCCGTTCCTGGTCTCGCGCGATTCGGCCGACGTCTGGTCCCACCAGGGCTATTTTAAGCTCAACCTGTCGTCCGGCGCGCCGCCTGACATGTACTTCTCGCTCGGCCAGCGCTGGGGCATGCCAGTCTACAACTGGGGCAATATCGCGCACCACAAGTACGACTACCTCACTGAGAAGCTCCGCTACGCGCAGAATTTCTACGACTTATACCGCATCGACCATGTGGTCGGGATATTCAGGGTCTGGACGATCGCGCTCTCCGAGCCGCTGGAGAACGCGGGGCTGCACGGCGTCTTTGACCCTAAGGACGAGAAGCTGTGGGAGGAGCACGGCAGGACGCTCCTCTCGATCATGGTGAAGAACACCGCCATGCTGCCCTGTGCCGAGGACCTGGGCGTCGTGCCGGCGTGCTCAAACAAGGTCCTTGAGGAGCTGGGTATCCCCGGCATAGAGGTGCAGCGCTGGTCGCGCGACTGGGGAAAGACATACGACTTCAGGAAGCCCGAGGATTACCGCAAGGGCGCGGTCGCGACCGTCGCCACGCACGACTCGACCTCGCTCGTAATGTGGTGGAAGTTCGACGCCGGCACGGCCGACGCGCATCTTTTTAAGCGAAAATGCGAAGAGAAGCGCGTAGGCTTCGAACATGTCAGGGGCCGGCTCTTCGACCTAAAGAAGTCGCACCATGGAAGGCTCCGGTGGAAGGAAGAGATAACGGATGTCCATACCCTTTTGGGGATCCTTAACCTCCCGGAAGACCAGGCAAGGGACCTCGTGAACCTATACAAGGAATCGTACGGAGAAAAAGAGAGGTTCTGGAAATACCTGGGCATGGAAGGCCGGCCGGGGGAAGAGGCCTCGCCCGAATTCGTGCGGCGCGCCCTGGAAAAGGTGTGCGCGACCGCGTCCATCTTCACAACGCAGCTGCTGCAGGACTGGTTCTCGCTCGACGACTTCCCCGAATGCGGCGACTGGGACTTCCGCATCAATGTCCCGGGGACCTTGAGCGACAAGAACTGGTCTGTTGTGATGCCGCTCCCCCTAGAGAAGATGCTGAAACTGCCGGTCAACAAGGCGATAAAGTCGATAAATAAAAAGGCGGGCCGGGCCTAGCCACACCCGACGAACGCATGAAGAAGATAATCCTTTTAATAATAACCCTCGCGCTGGCCGGGGCGGCCCTCCTGCCGCTTGCCGCAAGGCCGGTCATCATGCCCCTGGCGCGGAAAGCCCTGGAGGATTCCTTCCCGGGCAGCGCCGTTTCCATCGGCGGCTGCGCGCTCAGCATAAATTCACTCACGCTGTCGGATGTTTCGATAAAGCGCGGGGCCCTCTATGAGATGCGCATAGGCCAGGCCGGCGCCGTCTACAACCTCTTCTGCCTCTTCGGCGGAAGGATCAAAGAGCTGCACGCGGATGATATCGCGGTCACGATCGACATGCCGGGCAAGGGGATAGCGGCATTAAAAGGGCTCGTCCGGACCGGCGGCGAGGGGAATAAGTTTTCGGTCGACACCATACGGCTCTCCCACGCGACATTCTCGGTGCGCACTAACGACGTAAGGCTCAGAGCCGCATTATCTCTGGAGATAAAGGCCCGGTCGATCGAGCGCATAGACGCGAAGATAGAAGCTTTCGACAGGGACGCCCTCAGCGTAAAAAATGCCCGCATCAAGATCGCTTCTAACGGGGCCGGTACATTCGAATGCGCGAAGGTCTCTTACGACAAGGCGCGCATAGCGGACCTGAAGGCTGCTGCCGGGATAAAAGAGCGGACGATCATATTGGACGGCTTATCGGCGGACCTCTTCGGCGGCAAGGTCTCGGGGAACGCGACTGTCGCGCTCAATACCGCGGCGCCGCACGAGCTGATATTGGAGGCAAGGAGCCTTGACGTCGATAAGATGCTCGGAGAGCTCGATATCTCGAAAAGGATACGCATGACCGGCATCGTAAGCGGCGACCTGGACCTGAAACTGAAGGGCCCGGCGCTCACGTCGCTTAAAGGGACGTTCGCGGCGTCGCAGGAAGGCGGCACCCTCGTCATAGTGGACGAAAAGATACTCGAGGCGGTGGCCGAAAGGACAAAACAGCCTCTTGATATCATAAAGCAGAGTTTCCAGGACTACCGCTACACATCGGGGACGGTAGGCCTTACGCTTGAAAAGGGCTCGGTGATACTCGACATCGCGCTCGATGGCGACAAGGGTAAGCGCAATATCAGCGTCATCCTGCATGATGTAGGACAGTAAAAAAAGGGGGAGCGTATGAAAAGAACGGTCATAGCGATGCTGATCGTCCTGATCGCGAGCGTCGGATGCGCGCGGGTGCGCGTCGAAGCTCCGAAGGAGCCCATCAAGGTGGACGTCTCGATGCGGCTGGACGTCTACCAGCACGTCGTAAAGGATATCGACAATATCGAGGACATGGTATCGGGCCCGGCTGTCGGGCCGCAGAGCAGGCTGCCGTCATTCGTCGGCATCGCGCATGCCGATGAAGGCCTCGGACCGGACGTGGAAAACGCCGCCATGCGGCGAAAGGCGAGACGCGGCGATATAGCCTCGCTTGAGGCGAGGGGAGTGCTGGGCGAGAGCGGCCTCGGCATGCTCGAGGTCAGGTCAGCGTCGGCCGGCGCGGCTGTTGAAGCGCTCGTGCGGGAAGAGAATGCCGACAGGATGGTCATCTACCGGGGCGTCGCGGAAAAGAACGGCACGTCCGTGCGCGATGTCCAGAAGATCTACTCGCAACGCCTCCAGAGGGACGCGCCTGGAGGGACGCCGATCGAGATATTCGACGAATCAACGGGAAGAGCGTCCTGGGAGGTCAAGTAAGAGTGAGTCTTAGCTCATAGCTCTTAGCTGATAGCTCATAGGAAAGAACGAGAGTTAAAAAATGAAAGCTCGGCATCAACTGTCCATCGAGGAACTTGAGAAGGCGGTAAGGCGCTTCATCAAAGAGCGCGACTGGGACCGCTACCATTCCCCCAAGAACATCGCGATGTCCATAGCCATCGAGGCGGCGGAGCTCGCGGAGAAGTTCCAGTGGCTGACGACGTCGGGATCGAAGCGCGTTCTGAAGGATCCGGCGCAGCGCAGGGAGATCGAGGACGAACTTGCCGACATAACGACGTACGTCCTTGACTTCTCTTCGAAGTTCGGCATAGACATCGGAAGATGCGTCATCCGCAAGCTGGCCGACAACACAAAGAAATACCCGGCCGGACTCGTCAGGGGAAAACACCACAAATACACGCACTACAAGAGGAAGCGATGCCGCTAATAATAGACGGATGGAACCTCATACGCAACGACGCCTCGGACATCGACACGAACGACGCGCTCGAGTCGGCGCGCATACTCATCGCTTACCTCGGCAGATACCAGAGCACCCACAACGACCCGATCATCGTCGTCTTCGACTCGAGCCGGGAATTCCTCGACATAGACTACAGTAACACGCCGAAACTGAAGGTCGTCCCGTCAAAGGACGCGGACGCCTACATAAAAAGATACCTCGACAAGACGCCGGAGCGCCAGCGCAAGAACATCCGCGTCGTCTCGTCCGACAACTCCGTCTATTATTACGCGCGAAGCTCCTACGCGACGCCGCTCAAATCGGAGGAGTTCTGGGAGAAACTGCGCGGGGACGCCTGAGTTGAGGGGTTGACCCTTCGACAAGCTCTGGCGAATTCCCGCCCCGGCCGGGAACCAACCCAACGAGATGATGGTTCCCGGCCGGGGCGGGAACTAGGTTGAGAGATTGACAAACACCGAAGCTCTTGGTACAATGGTCGTTGCGTATACACAAATATAGATCAGGAAAGGGTGTGATACAGGATGTCGAGGATCAGCATCGGAGAGAACGAGCCGCTGGAAAAAGCTCTCAGGCGATTCAAGAAGAAGATAGAACGCGAAGGGATACTGAAGACGCTCAAAGCGAGAAAGCACTACGAGAAACCGAGCGAGCGTAAGCGCCGTAAACGAAAGATCATGTGATCTTGGCCCGAAGAGCCTCTGTATTCACGCTGGCGGCGCTGCTCTTCTTATGCGCACGCGCGTTCGGCGACGATCTTGAGCCGCGCGACAGAGTAACATTCACGGAAAAGGCCGTTTCCAGGAAAGTCCTGGAGAACGGCCTTGTCCTTTTGGCGGAAGAGACGTCGCCGGGGGACCTCGTATCGGTCGTGGTCACGGTACGGGCGGGCTCAAGGATCGAGGGCGCATACGCCGGCTCGGGCATCTCGCATTTCGTGGAGCACATGCTCTTCAAAGGCACGCCCTCGCGCAAGGCCGGAGCCGTCGAAGAGGAGATAAAGTCCTGCGGCGGCGTCATGAACGGCTGCGCGTCGCACGACACCACCACGTTCTACGCCACGGTCCCGGCGCAGTACCTCGCAAAGACGCTGTCGCTCTTAAAGGACATCCTCGCCAACGCCTCGTTCGACAAGGTGGAGTTCGCCAAGGAACGCCAGGTCATCCTGAACGAGATCCGGCTGGGCAACGACGATCCGCAGCGCCGCGCCATGAAGGAACTGCACAACAGCGCCTACCTTTACCACCCCTACAAATATCCGCCCATAGGCTATGAGGACCGGTTCAGCAGCCTTACCCGCGACGACCTCGTCTCGTACTACAGGACCATGTATTCGCCCGACAGGATGGTCATAGCTATAGTCGGCGGGGTAGAGCCGGCGGAGGCGCTGAAAACGGCCGAGGCGGAGTTCAAGGGCCTCAAGCCGCCGCATTATGTAAGCACCGATACCGTGACGCCCGAACCGCCTCAGATAGGGAAAAGGCGCTCTACGGTAGAGATGCCGATCAACCTTGCGTACCTCGCGATGGGATTTCACTCCACGAGCATATTCCACAAAGACCTCTTCGCGATGGACGTCCTTTCGATGATACTGGGCAGCGGCGACACGTCACGGTTGAACGAACGGCTCTTCAAAAAAGAGCGCGCCGTCCACTCCGTGGCGAGTTTCAACTACACTCCGCGCGACCCCGGCCTCTTCGTCATAACCGCCGTAGCGGACGCCGGTAAGCTCGCCGACGCCGAGAGTCTGGCGCTCGATGAGATCCGCAAGGTGCGGGACGGGGAGATAACGGACCGCGAGCTTGAGAGAGCGAAACGCAAGGTCGTGAGCGACTTCATATTCTCGCGCCAGACCATCGAGCAGCGCTCACGGGATATCTCCGCGAATGAATCGCTCACCGGCGACTACGACTTTTCCCGCCGCTATGTAGAGGGCGTCCAGGCCGTCTCAAAAGAGGATGTGAAGCGCGCGGCGGGCCTTTACCTCACGGACGATAACCTCACGACGGTGCGCGTGGCGCCTGAGGGCGCGCCGGCCGGCGGCGCGGCGCCTGTTGTTAAAGCCGCCGTTGACGATAAGGTCCACAAAGAGACTCTTCCAAACGGGCTGCGCCTTCTTATACGCGAGAGCCGCAAGACGCCCACATTCGCCATGACTGTCGCCATGAACGGCGGCCTCCTGGTAGAGAACGCCTCAAATAACGGCATATCGAACCTCACGGCGAGGATGCTCCTGAAGGGGACCTCGACCCGGAATGAATCCCGGATAAGGGGCGCCCTCGAAGACCGCGGAGGCAGCATAAGCAATTTCAGCGGCTTCAGCAGTTTCGGCCTGCGCCTATCGGCCCTTTCGACGGACCTGGATTTAGCCATTGAGCTTTTGAAGGACATCCTGACCGACTCGACGTTCCCCGAGGATGAGATCGAAAAAGAGAAGACGCTGACGCTCGCCGCGCTGAAGGCTGAGGACGACGACATATTCGACAGGGGCGTTTACACGCTACGCGGCCTCATGTTCGCCGGCCATCCGTACGGGATGAGGATATTGGGAACCCCGGGAACGATAGCCGCGCTCAACAGGAAGGCGCTCATCGACTTCTATAAGGTTTACTGCGTACCTGATAACATGGTCATCTCGATCTCGGGCGACATCAAACGCGACTACGTGATAAACAAGATGAAGGGAGCTTTCGGCGCCATGGCGCGGGCCACCTCGCCGCGGCCTGACGCGCCCAAAGCCGCGCTAACCGGCGTAAAAGAGCGGACCATCACGATGGACAGGGAAGAAAGCCTTGTCCTGACGGGTTTTCTCACCGTGCCCTTGGGCGATCCGGACCGCTACGTCTTTGAGGCGCTCGGGTCGCTGCTTTCCGGGCAATCCGGAAGGATGTTCCGGGAACTCAGGAATAAGCGCTATCTCGCCTACGCGCTGGGTTGCGCCCAGAGATGGGCAGTCGACGCCGGTTATTTCGTTTTCTACGTGGCGACAAAAAAGGAGAAGATAGCCGAGACGAAACGCTCGCTAGCCGGCATCATCGAGGATATCCGGAAGAACGCCCCTCCCGCCGGCGAACTGGAAGTCTCTAAGCGGGAGCTTGTCAGCGAGCGCAAGACGGCTCTGCAGACGAACGAGTTCGTCTCGTTCCAGGCCGCTCTAGACGAGCTCTACGGCTTGGGCCACGACACGATATTAAAATACGAAGAGATGGTCGACAAAGTAACGG
>JAFGJL010000068.1 GCA_016929115.1 Candidatus Omnitrophota bacterium
CTCGAGGACGACGTCTTCTGCGGCCCGTCATGCGTCTTCACGAATATATTTAATCCGCGCAGCGGCTATCCCAGGAATTCACCCGACTTTTATAGGAAGACGCTTGTGAAGAAGGGCGCGTCCATAGGCGCGAACGCGACCATAGTCTGCGGGGTCAAGCTCGGCTCTTACGCATTCGTGGGGGCAGGCTCCGTCATTACAAGAGACGTCTATGACCATTGCCTCGTATACGGCAATCCGGCAAAACCTAAGGGCTGGATGTGCGAGTGCGGGGAGAAGCTGGTATTCGATAAAAATGGCAATGCCGCATGCGGCGAATGCGGGAAAGGCTACATTAAGAAGGAAAACAAAGTCAAGTTATCGGAAAGGCAGGCATGAGCGCAAAAAACCAGACAAAGATGCAGGTGCCGCTACTCAACCTAAGGGCACAGTACAAGTCGATGAAGAATGAGATAGGCTCGGCCATCCAGAAGATACTCGACAACCAGAGTTTCATACTGGGCCCAGAGGTCCAAGCGCTCGAGAACGAGGTGGCCAGGTATTGCGGTACGAGGTACGCCGTAGGCGTGGCCTCCGGGACAGATGCCCTGTTCCTGTCGTTGAAGGCCATGTCGATAGGGGACGGTGATGAGGTCATCACTACGCCCTTCACCTTTATAGCGACCGGCGGCGCGATCCATAACACCGGAGCGCGGCCGGTATTCGCCGATATCGATCCCAGGACTTTCAATATCGATCCTTCAAAGATAAAAGAGCGAATAACAAAAAAGACCAAGGCGCTCATGCCGGTGCATCTTTACGGCCTCATGGCGGATATGGATGCGATAAACGCTGTCGCGAAAGAAGCGGACCTTAAGGTGATCGAAGACAACGCTCAGGGCATCGGCGCTACATATAAAGGCAAGGTCGCCGGCTCGATGAGCGATGCCGGCTGCATAAGTTTCTTTCCCGGTAAGAACCTCGGTTCGTACGGCGACGCGGGCATGGTCGTTACCGATGATGAGAAGCTTGCCAAAAGGATAAAGGTCATACGCGTCCACGGCTCTACCTCGAAGTACATCCATGAAACGATAGGTTATAACAGCCGCCTTGACAACCTCCAGGCGGCGATCCTCCTGGTGAAGCTGAAATACCTGGACGGCTGGACCAGGAAAAGGCAGGAGAACGCAGCTTATTACAACGCCAATCTGAAGGGGCTTCCGCTCATCACCACTCCGCATGTTCCGGAACACCGCGCTCATGTCTACCACCAGTATACTATAAGGGTGGCGCGCGTGCGCAACGGCCTGATGGACCACCTGAACGAGCACGGCATAGAGGCCCGCATCTATTATCCGATACCGCTCCACCTACAGGAATGCTTCAAGCAGCTCGGTTACAAGAAAGGCGACTTCCCTGAGGCGGAACGGGCGATGGATGAGGCGCTTTCCCTCCCCGTCGATTCCGAATTGAGCTCGGAGCAGAAGGAATATATCGTCGCTACCATAAGAGAGTTCTTTTCAAAATAAGGCCTCAATGATAAAGAAGATCGTCACCAATTTCACGTCCTTATTTACGGGCGAAGTCATCGCCCGCGCGTGCCATTTTTTCGCGGTCATCTATATCGCGCGCATATTCGGCGCCGCCGGTTTCGGCGCGATAAGTTTTTCCCTTGCCATCATCTCATACTTCATCATGCTTTCCAACCCCGGACTCGGTGAATTCGGCGTAAGGGAGATATCCAGGAGCCGGGATATAAAAGATATAGCCGAGACGATACTTTCCATCAGGCTGGCAGCGGCTTCGGTTCTCTTTGTAGCTGTTCTTGTCATAGCCTTCCTTTTCAAAAAGACGCCCACGATAACGTATTTGATGATATTCTTCGGCGTAACGCTTTTTCCTTACGCCTTGTCCCTTGAGTGGGTCTTCAGGGGTGTGCAGGAGATGAGGTA
This sequence comes from Candidatus Omnitrophota bacterium, assembly GCA_016929115.1. Taxonomy (GTDB): domain Bacteria; phylum Omnitrophota; class Gorgyraeia; order 2-01-FULL-45-10; family 2-01-FULL-45-10; genus JAFGJL01. Next base: position 1,932 of record JAFGJL010000068.1, read on the forward strand.
TAACGCCTACAGCAGGATAATCAATGCTTTTATATATCTTGGTGCCGTCCTGCTTTTCGTTAAAGACATACAAGACATACTCAAGGTGGCGCTGATAACCGTCCTAGCCGATCTTACCTCATGCGCCTTTTATTACATAAACTACAGGCGTAAATTCGGCGGCATAGGGCTTCATGTGGACCTTAGAAGATGGGGTGAGCTGTTGCGCCTTTCCCTGCCGATATTCGCGTCATCAGCTATGATAATATTCTATTTCAATTTCGGCACCATAGCCCTGGGCATTTTTAAGGACGAGCAGTCAGTCGGTTTTTACAGCGCGGCAGCCAAGATCGCATTTTTCATATATGCCGTAAGCGACCTGTTTGTGGCATCCGTTTTTCCGGTGATGTCAAAGCTTTATCATGAATCCCGGGAAAAGTTCGCGCAGTTCATGAGGTATTGCCTTAAGATATCCATGGTCTTGGGCATACCGGTAGGCATAGGGGGCACGGTCCTGGGCCCTAAGATCATAGAGATCGTTTACGGGCCTTCCTATGCGCAATCCGGACCGTTGTTCCAGATGATGTCCTGGTTTGCCGCGATAAACCTGGCGGGTTTCGCTTTGAGCTATTCGCTGGTCTCGTGCGACAGGCAGGACCTGTATTTGAAGGTCGTGCTTTACGGCTGCCTGTTCAACATAGCGTTTAATTTAGTCGGCGTGCCGTTAATGGGTTATTATGCGCCCTCCGCGGCCTTGGTCCTGACGGAAGGCATAATATGCGTCTGCTCGTTTTTCATAGTGGGCAAGATCGCAAGGTTGCCTTTTCTTGAGCTGTCCGTACGGCCTTTTATTTCCGCTGTCGTCATGGGCGCGATATTGTTAGCGCTGTTTAAGCTGAACGTATTTATCCTGCTGGTCATCGCCGCCGTCTCTTATTTCGGCGTATTATTCGCGATAGGGGGCATAACCCGGGACGAGTTGTTAAGGGTAAAAGAGGCTTTCGCGCAGGCATGAAGATACTCTATCTCTCAGAGATGCTCGGGCCGCACGACTACAGGTTCCTCACGATGCTCATATCGCGCCGTTACGACGTGACGCTCGTTGCCTACCGCAAAGACATGGCCGATGCGGGCCTCGAGGCCGCGCTCTATGATGTGCGCAACATCAGGGACCTCAAGATCATTCACAACCCTCAGCTGGCGGAGAACACGCCTGTCAATTTCCTGAAGCGCATGAAAGACCTTCGCGCGATCATTGATCGCGCGAAACCGGACGTCCTCCATGCGGGATGGATCCAGACATCGGGATTTCTGGCGGCGCTTTCCGGGTTTCACCCTTATCTTTTGATGCCATGGGGCTCTGATATCATATTTTACTCGAAAAATTGCCTGCGCAACCGCATCGTAAGCCGCTACGCGATAGGTAAAGCGGACATGATCACCACGGACTGCGAATATGAGAAGCGGATCCTGGCTGATGATTTCGGTTATCCTGCGGAGCGCATCTCCGTGATGCCGTGGGACGTCGATATCAGGTTTTTTCGTAAGGATAACAAGGATCCGGAGCTGAAGAGAAAGCTCGGGCTGGAAGGGAAAAAGATCCTGCTCATGATGCGTATCTTCAGGCCCGAGTACGGGATCGAGGATTTTATACGGTCCCTTCCGAAGGTAAAGGCGGCTCACCCCGAGGCGAAGGCGCTTATCCTCGGCTACGGCCCGCTTGAGAAGACATTGAAAGGGCTCGCCTCGGGCCTGGGTCTTGATGATTTTATACACTGGACGGGATACGTGCCGCAGTCGGATGTCGTGAAATATATCAATATATCCGATATCTACGTATCCACGTCTTTAAGGGACGGCTCAAGCTCCTCGCTCCTCGAGGCGATGGCGTGCGCCCTTCCCGCGGTCGTCTCCGATATACCAGGCAACATGGAATGGGTCGAGGACGGCGAGAACGGTTTTGTCGTTAAGAGGGCCGACCCTGATTCCATCGCCTCCGGCATAAACAGGATGCTGGCCGATGAGGCGGCGCGCCTCGTGATGTCCGCAAAAAATTCAGAGAAGATCGGGCAGAAAGCGGACTTCGCCAGGAATTTCTCAAAGCTAGAGGATATGTACCGGACGCTTACCGGACAGGCAGGTAAGGGGGCATGAGCGTTATACTTAAAGGCAGGGAACTTGACGAATACAATAAGAGCGTCTATTCGCGCCAATGGCTCGATTCAAGCGCTGCCAGGATGCGGACCGATTATTACAAAAAAGACCACTATGAAGATACGCTTCGCACTCTTCAGTCCTCAGGCGGAACGAAGGTGTTGGAATGCGGCATAGGCACCGGCGAATTTTTCGCCCTTGAGCTTGCGCGATCGGGCAAAGATGTTTACGGCATCGATCTTTCAGACGTCCTTCTTGACGATTGCCGGCTCAGGTTCCGCGACAACGGGCTTTCGGCGCGGCTTGGTATAGCGGATGTGCACGGCCTTCCTTTTAAGGACGGCGCGTTCGACGCGACATTCGCTATCGGCGTCATGCCTTATATGAAGGACCTATCCCGGGTCGTATGGGAGATGGTGCGGGTGACAAGAAAAGGGGGGATGGTCGTCTTTGATGTGATGAACCCCTTGCATATAACTCAATTGTCGAACTACTGGTACCGTGTCTTTGAGGCGACGCCGGCCGGGTTCAGGACGATCCACATGCTGAAGTCGCTCAAACGATCGCTGGGCTTCAAGACGAATTTTAAAGAGAAGCCTGAAAAGGTCAATCACCAGCTCATATCGCCTCCCAGGATGCTGAATATCCTCAGGCGGATGCCGGTCAGGTATACGGTGAGGGGCTACAATGTCCTGTTGCCGCTTAACATCCCGGTCATAGGCAACAGGTGTAACCTCTGCGAGAGGTCCAGATTATTTTCGCACGGCCTTAGGGACAACAGGCTGCTGAAGTATTTCGGTTCCAAACTCGTGTTCGTGATAGAAAAACCATAAGGAGAACTCATCATAATGAAGATACCTTTCGAAGCGGAAGACCGCAAAAGATATTTCGGGCTGCTGGAGAAAGTCTTTGACAGCAACTTCTGGTCCGAAGGGTCCATGGTGACGGAATTCGAGAGTCGGTTCGGTAAATATACGGGCATGAAAGCGCTTGCCGTCACTAACGGCGGCGCGGCGCTCCTGGCCCTTCTGGAGTATGCCGGCGTCAGGGATAGTGAGGTCATCGTCCCAGCCAACACGTTCATGGCCACCCCGCTCGCGGTCCAATGGGCCGGCGGCAAGGTCGTCTTCTGTGACTGCAACAGAGAAGACCTGTGCATGAGCGCAAAGGACCTCGAGAGACGCATAACGAAGAACACTAAAGCGGTCATGGTAGTGCACATCGGAGGCCATATCGCTTTCGATATCCTGAAAATAAAAGAGATTTGCGATGCGAACAAGATCGCGCTGCTGGAGGATTGCGCGCACGCGCACGGCGCTGAGTTCAACGGCCGCATGGCCGGCTCGTTCGGCCTGGGAGGCGCCTACTCGTTCTACGCCACCAAGACGATGACCACCGGAGAGGGCGGCATGGTCGTGACCGGGGACGAGCGTGTCTACGATTTTGTCAAGAAGTTCAGGAACTACGGGAAGTTTGACTATAGGATCAGGGCCTTCAATTTCCGCCTGAATGAATTTACCGCGGCCCTGGGGCTCGTCCAGTTGGAACGGTTGCCTCAAGTGCTGGAATGGAAAAAGGCTCTCGCCGCCAAATACGATGAGATATTCCCGGAAAGAGTGAAGTTCCCGAAAGGGATGAAGTCCGGTTACTATAAGTACATAGCCTTCGCTAAGAAGCTCAAGATCGAGACCGGCAAGGTCTACGGCGAGCTCTGCCACGAATTCATGGGCGTGAAAGGCGGCTTCCCGAACTCCGAATGGATCAAGGCCAATCATGTATGCCCGCCGATCTACCATGGCTGGGAACACGCGGACCTGCCGGCAAAGGCGCTGGCCGAAAAATTGATGTGAGGCTAAGATGGCGAACACAAAGCATTTCGACCGCTATTTGACGACAGCCCGTTTTACGGATCCCCGGGACCCCGAAGCATCCCGCAGGTTTTATGATACGGAGTATGCGCCTTATCTGCCGGCTGATAAAAAAGCGGCGGTATTGGATGTGGGATGCGGCATGGGAGAGTTCATGGCGTACCTGGCGGACAAGGGGTATGAGAACGTGTGCGGGGTCGACGTTTCTCCCGAAATGGCGGATCACTGCAGGCAGAACGGGATCGCGAACGTTGAACTGATCAAGGACCTTAAGGAATATTTAGCAAGATATGCGGCCTCTTTCGATCTCATAACGCTCAACGACACGCTGGAGCATCTGCCGAAAGGCGATACCGTCGACATATTGAAAGGGCTCAAGGCGGCGCTTAAAACGGGAGGGGCCCTTCTGCTGCGTACGGTCAATTTCAGCACGCCGGGCGGCATGTATATACGCTACAAGGATTTCACCCACGAGATCGCGTATACCGAATGCAGCCTGGAGCAGGTCCTCCGCATGGCGGGATTCGAGGATATCAAAGTGACCGGCAACAGGTACCCGGTGCGTTTTAGCGCGGTGTCCCTGGCGCGCGCCGCTTTGCTGCGCATATGGTTCTTTATCTTAAAGATGATCTATCTGGCGGAGCTTGGTTGTGACAGGCCCAAAATATATTCAAAGATCCTGATAGCGGTATGCAGGAATTAGGGTGGAAGGCACCAGACCATGGATGACAAACCGAGGTTTAAAAAGATATTGCTGGTGGTCCCTCCGTTCTACCGGTTGATGGGAGGGAAGAACAACTGGGTCCAGCTCGGCCTCGGTTATATCGCCAGTTTCCTGAATAAGAACGGGCATGCCGTCAAAGTGTATAATGCCGACCACGCAAACAAAAGGGAAGACCTGACATTGAGGCAGGTCTTTGAAGGGTACGAAAATTACCGCGCGATCGTAAATGATATCGGCCACCCGATATGGCAGGAGATCAGGGCGAGGATAGCCGAATATCAACCCGACCTGATAGGCATCACCGTGGTGCTTTCGGCGACCCTCAAGTGCGCCGAGAACATCGCGACGGTCGCGCATCAGGTCGATAAGGATATAAAGATCGTGCTCGGCGGTCCGCACGCGACGATGGTCTATGAGGACTCGATAAAGCGGCCATGGGTCGACTATGTCGTACGGCAGGAGGGCGAGCACACGATGCTTGAGCTCATCCGCGGAGACGGATTGGCGGGCATCAAAGGGCTTTCGTATAAGGATGCGGGCGGCGAGGTCCGCCACAATCCCGCGCGGCCGCTCATCGAGGACCTGAACAGCCTGCCGTTCCCGGATCCGGGATTGCAGCTTATGCCGGTCATGGACCCCGAAAACAACTTCGGCATGATAACGACGTCGAGGGGGTGCTCGCTTGCCTGCGTATTCTGCTCGAGCCCGCGTCTCTGGAACAGGAAGGTGCGTTTCAGGTCCGTTGATAATGTCGTGGCGGAGATGGAGTTCAGGCACGATAACTACGGGGTCAGGCGCTACTATTTTTGCGACGATAATATCAGCATCAATAAGCGTTTTACGCAGGGGCTTTGCCGGAGCATGATCGATAAGGGTTGGGACCTGTCGTGGAGCTGCGAGGCGCGCGTCCGTTCGTTCGACGAAGAGACGCTTGTCCTCATGAAAAAAGCGGGATGCAAACGCATAAAGCTGGGCGTCGAATCGGGGAGCGATAAGGTCCTGAAGTTCATGCGGAAGGGGATCACCGTAAAGGATGTGAGGGAGACGGTGGCCCTCATAGAGAAGGTCGGCATTGACCTGACCATCTATATCCTGCTGGGCATGCCCGTAGAAGAGCCGGAAGATATCGAGATGACCTACGGCCTTTTAAAGGAGATCGAGCCGGCGTACGTGAGCCTAAGCGTCGCGACCCCGCACATCGGCTCCGAACTCTGGGATATAATGGAGAAGATGAATATAGATTTTCCCGAGGACCTGTGGACCGACTATTACGCGCAGTCAGGTTCCACCATCCTCAATAAATATGTAACGCCGCAAGTAGTCGACAGGTTCTTGAAGTTGAACGAACGTAAAACCGTATCGCGTGAGATCGAAGCATAGAAAGGAGAATCGGCATCATGAAATGTCTGGTTACGGGAGGGTCCGGGTTCATAGGAAGCTTTATAGTCGAGGAGCTGGCGAAAGAGGGGCATGACGTCATGATCTATGACATAGCCAAGCCCGAGTTCGAGCTCCCGAAGAACGCCGAGTATTTTGACGGCGATACGCGCTATATCTCAACGCTTATGTCCGCGATGAAGGGCGTAGACGAGCTCTACGACGTGGCCGGTGTCCTGGGCACGAACGAGCTTATGTTCTCCAATAACCGCGCCGTTGACGTCAACATAAACGGGGCGCTCAACGCCCTTAAGGCAGCCAAGATCTCCGGCGTAAAGAGGATATTCCATCCGACTAAGCCGAACGACTGGCTCAATACTTATTCAATAACGAAGTTCGCGGCCGAGCAGTTCTGCCTGATGTTCCAGAAGAACTTCGACATGGATATCGCGGTCCTGAAATGGTTCAACGCTTACGGGCCCCGCCAGCACCTTTACCCGGTACGCAAGGCCGTCCCGCTCTTTATCGCGCAGGCGGTCTACAGTAAGCCGGTAGAGGTTTTCGGGGACGGCGAGCAGACCGTCGACATGATTTATGTGACCGATATAGCCAGGATCGCCATCAAGGCGACCCGCAATTGCGGCAGGGTGGGTAAGGTCATAGATGTCGGCACGGGCCTTCCCATCACCGTGAACGAACTTGCCGGCATGATCATAAAGATGACGAGATCGAGGTCAAAGATCGTCCATCTGCCGATGAGGAAGGGCGAGCCGGAGCGGTCCAACATCGCGGCCGACGTCACTATGCTTAAGGACGTCGTGAAGGTCGATGACTTTACGCCTTTCGAGAAGGGCCTCAAGGTCACCATCGACTGGTATAAGAAGCTTCCGGAGGCGGAACTCCTGAAGGCCATCGCTCATTTCAAAAAGTGCGAGAAGAGGTCATTCCCGCTGTGACAAAACGTTTTAAGATAGCTCATATCGTGGGCGCGAGGCCGCAATTCGTCAAGATGGCCTTGGTCATAGATGCCGCCAGCGGCTTTAAGCACATTCGTTCCATCATTGTCCATACGGGCCAGCACTACGACGCCGGCATGTCGGATGTATTTTTCAGGGACCTCCGCATACCAGAACCGAACTATAATCTTGGCGTCGGTTCCGGTTCCGTTGTGACGCAGATAGCCGGTATGATGTCGCGGCTCGAGAAGGTCCTGACCAAAGAAGCGCCGGACCTCATCTTCGTCTACGGCGACACCAATTCTACGCTTGCGGGCATGCTCGCGGCCATACGGCTGAACATACCGCTCGCGCATGTCGAGGCCGGGCTTCGCAGCTTCAACCGCGCCATGCCGGAAGAGACGAACCGCGTCATGACCGACAGGGTCTCGGACCTCTTGTTCTGCCCGACGGGAACGGCGGTGAAGAATCTTCGCAAAGAGGGTGTAGTAAAAGGCGTGCATCTTACAGGCGATGTGATGCTCGACATGCTCGCCAAGTACGTGCCAGCGGCGAGGAAGTCGCGGGTATTAAAAAGGCTCGGCCTGAAAAGAAGAGGCTATTATCTCGCCACGGTCCACAGAGCAGCCAATACCGACGATGTGAAACGTTTGCGCAGCCTATTGACGATTTTCGGCAGGCTCGATAAGAAAGTAATATTTCCGGTCCATCCAAGGACAAAAAAAGCCATGGCTAAGGCTGGCATGGTCCCGAGTATGAACGTTGTCGTTATAAAACCGGTGCCGTATATAGATATGCTTGCTCTTGAGACGAACGCGGCTGCGATCCTGACGGATTCGGGCGGCGTGCAGAAAGAGGCGGCGTTCTTTTGCGTGCCGTGCGTGACGCTGCGCGGCGAGACCGAATGGGTCGAAACGGTCCGTTCAGGCTGGAACGTCGTGGCGGGCGTAAGCGAGGCGAGGATACGGCGCGCGCTCGCGCGATTCACGAAGCACAGGCCGCGGACGCGAACATATGCGAAGACAGGCGGCTCGGCGAAAAAGATGCTAAAGATTGCGTTGCGATTTCTAGAGGCGAAGGGGTAGCGGCGTGTCGGGTCCTGTCGCGGGGTCGCCTTTCGGTGCTCCGCGGCCTTGTGGGAGTCAAGGTAGTTTTCAGGGGTGAGCCCCCATCCCCACTGCGGCCGCGTC
>JAFGJL010000069.1 GCA_016929115.1 Candidatus Omnitrophota bacterium
GACAACACCGTCGCCGTAATAAACACGCCCGGGAATATAGTGAGCCACCAAGCCACGCCGAGCGTCGCCTTTCCGTCCATCAGTATATTGCCCCAGCTCGGTATCGGCGGCTGGACGCCTATGCCGAGGAAGCTCAGCGCCGATTCCACAAGTATGGCCCCGCCAACGCCGAGCGTCGCGCTCACCAGGACCGGCGCGATCGCGTTCGGTATGAGATGGCGCGTGATGATCCAGGCGTCGCCGCCGCCCATGACTTTTGACGCCGCGACGAAATCACGCTCTTTAAGCGTCAGGACCTCCGCCCTGATGAGGCGCGCCACGCCCATCCAGCCGGTCGCGCCGATCACGACCATTATATTGAATATAGACGGCTCAAGGAAGGCGATGATCGCGAGTATGAGGAATATCGTCGGGAAACAGAGCATGATATCGACGAACCTCATAAGCGCGATATCGGTCTTTCCGCCGTAATAGCCGGCAAGCGAACCGAAGATCATTCCTATCAGGACCGCGATGCCGACAGCGATGAAGCCGATCGAGAGCGAGATCCTCGACCCGTATACCATGCGGGAGAGTATGTCCCTGCCGAGAGTATCCGTCCCGAAGAAGTGCTGCCTTGAAGGCGCGCTCAATATGGACCCTGCGTCGATCTGCGACGGCTCATAGGGCGCGATGTAAGGCGCGAATACCGCTGCCGCCAGAAGAAAAAGCAGGAACGCCAGCGATACCACAGCCGTCCTGTTCTTCATTAAAGACCCCATATCTATTCCCCCGAGACCCTGATGCGCGGGTCGGCGTATGAATACGCGATGTCGGCCAGGAAATTACCCAAGAGCGTCAATATCGCGCCGATCGAGAGCACACCCATGATCGTCGGATAATCCCTCGCCATGACAGACTCGTAGAAAAGCCTGCCCATGCCCGGTATCGCAAATATGGATTCGAATATGACGCTTCCGCCGATGAGTCCCGGGACCGAGAGGCCCAGGATGGTGATAACCGGAAGGAGCGCGTTCCTTAACGCGTGTTTATATATGACCTGCGATTCGGCCAGGCCTTTCGCGCGGGCCGTCCTTATGTAATCCTGCCCGATAGCGCCTACCATCGAGGTCCTCATGTACCGCGAAATGCCCGCAAGGCTGCCGAACGCCGCGATAGACACGGGCAATATAAGGTGCCAGGCTACGTCGAGTACCTTGCCAAATACGCCGAGATACTCGAAATCGAGCGATGTGATGCCTGAGACCGGCAGCCATCCCAGGCTTATGCCGAAGAGGCTCATGAGAAGAAGGGCCAGCCAGAACTCGGGCACCGAATAGGCTATAAAGACAAGCACCGTCGACGCCTTATCGAGGAATGTCCCGCGTTTCACCGCTGAGATCACCCCCAGAGGTATGCCGAATAATAATATCAGCGCCATCGACGATACGTTTATCAGGAGCGTTATCGGGATACGCTCGAGGATCTTATCGGAGACCGGCCTGTCGTCTATATAAGAGCGGCCGAAATCGAACCTTATAAAGCGTTTCAGCCAGTCGAGATACTGGACATAGACCGGCTTATCAAGGCCGTACAGTTTCTCGAGCCTCAGGCGCGCCTCATACGATACCTTCGGGTTGAGGCTCGTCTGGATATCCGTCGGCTTGCCCGGCGCAAGATGCATCACGAAGAACGAGATGAGCGTGATGCCGAAGAAGACCGGGACCAGCCCGATTAGCCTTTTTGCGATATACGTTAACATTATTTTGATCCCAGTTCCGCCGCTATCGCCGCGTGCTTTTTTGCAAGTCCGTCCTTGCCCGCATCGGAATACAGCTTGCTTATGTTCGCGTGGCCGAGACCGTAGCGCGGCGCTATGGCCAAGGCACGCTCAAGAAACGCTATGGCCTCATCGCACCTGCCCAGCGCCTTGTAGATCATCGCAAGGTTATTATAGGCGTCAACGAAACCGGGGCTGACTTCTATCGCCTTTGTGAGAGAAGCAACTGCGCCATCTATATCACCGAGGGCAACGAGCGAGTTGCCAAGATTATAGTGCGCCTGCCCATAGTAAGGGTTGACCCCGATCGCCTTCCTGTATATCTCGGCGGCATCCTGCATCTTTCCCTCATCGTAATAGATATTGCCGAGATTGTTCCAGGCGATGGCATCATCCGGCTTAAGCTCGAGGGACTTGCGCAGGTATTCGGCCGCTTCGGCTCTCCTGCCCATACCGGTGAGCACGAAACCGATGTTCTGATATGCCTTCGCATTCCTGGGATTGAGGCCGATAACTTTCCTGTATTCTTCTATCGCCTCCTCTTTTCTGTCGAGGCAAAGGTACGCGTTACCGAGATTAAGATGCAGAATATTGCTATCGGGCGCATACCGGAGAGTATAACTGTAGAAAGTCACCCAGTCCTTCCAGAACGCGTTCTGCCGCATCGTTATGGCCCCATAAAAAATAAAGAGAGCCCCAAAGAGCACAACAGCCATTGTCTTTCGCCGGTTATCCCGGTATAGCCGGCGCAGGCCGGCCGCGACGATGAGGAAAAAACCTGCCGACGGTAGATAGAGCCAATGTTCCGCCATGTAGGCATTTATGGGATAGATATTGGATACTGGAAGGAGCGTAATGAGGAACCATGCTATGGAAAAGGCAAGCAGGCGGGAGAGCTGCCAGCTCAAGGCGATCGCGGCGACAAGACAAACGGCCGCTGCCATACCGGCAAAGGCCGCCGGATCACTGAACCGGAATATCTTAAGGCCGTACTCCATGTGCAATCCGAAAGGCGCTATGAGAAGCTTCAGATAGCGCGCCAGAGCGACAAAGACGCCGGGCAGGCGTTGGGCCAGACCGAAATGATCGACCGTGTGAGGCATCAACGCTCTGAGCGCCACGCCCCTGAAAACGGCATATATGAACGTGACGCCGGCGATCACGGCAGCGCCCAAAGGCCTGGCAGGTTTCTTGAAAACAACGTGGTATATGACAATAAGCGCCGGAAAGACGATCGCCGTCTCCTTCGACAGAAGCGATGCCGCATATCCGGCGCATACCGCGGCCAGCCACCCCTTCGAGCCCTTATCAAGATAGGCAAGGTAACAGATAAGGGCGATAAATAAAAATAACGCGGAAAGCGGGTCCGACCGCCCGGATATGTACGTCACAGCTTCAGTGTGGAGCGGGTTGACCACGAAGAGTAGCGCCGCGAAAAGCGCGAGTGTTCGGTCGCCGCAAAGAAGGCAGGTGAAAACGAAAAAGCTGCAGGCAGCAAGGATATGGACAAGGATGTTCGATATGTGATAGCCGCGGACATTGCCCTCCCATAAACTATGGTCGATAAGATAGGTCAGGACCTGCAGCGGGCGGTATGAATGATATAATGTGCCTGCGCCGGCCCCCAGGTCGCTGCTGAAGATATTGCCGACATGCGACCAATTCTTTATGAAAGCGTTGCGCATTATGATGTTCTCGTCATCCCAGACAAAGGGGTTATCTAAAGTGTTGGCGTAAACGAGCCAGCCGGCCAACGCGATTACCGCAAACGCCGTTACCCACCAGAATTTTGTCCCCATATTCCCCCATACCCTACCTGTACCTCTGCTCGCCCTTCGGCACATACCATTTGATGAAATTATACCCTATGCCTATCGGCGAGACCTCGATGCCCCGAAAACGCTTATTGACGATAGGCAGCGCCTCACCCGAATATAAAAACAGGTACGGCTGCTCTTCGTAGATGAGTTTATGTATCTTGTGATAAGTTTCAGCACGTTTTGCCTGGTCAAACGTACGCCTGCCTTCTTCCAGCAACCTGTCCACTTCGGGATTTTTATACCCTGCGAAATTAAACTCCCCTTCGCGCGTCTTCGAGGAATGCCAGATATCGTAGCAGTCCGGGTCGCGCGACAGGAACCAGCCCATCAGCACGGCCTCGAAGCGCCTCTTGTCGATAAACTCGTTTATCATGGCGCTCCATTCAAGGACGCGTATCTTCATGCGTATGCCGACGGCTTTAAGATAGCCCTGCATCATCTCCGCGCACCTTAAGCGCTCGGCGTTACCCTGGTTCACGAGAAGGGTGAATTCGAAGGCCTCTCCGTCCTTATCCACCCATCCGTCGGCGTTCGAATCCTTCCACCCCGCCTCGGCGAGGAGCGCCCTGGCCCGCGCGGGGCTATACCCGGCGTCGACGACTTCCTTGTTATAAGCCCATGAATCGATGACGAACGGCCCTGTGATGACCCTGGCAAGCCCGAAGAAGATAGCGTCGACTATCTCCCGCTTGTTCACGGCGTAGTTTATGGCCATCCTCACCTTTTGGTCCCTGAACTTCGGGTCCGAGAGGTTATAGCCCATATAGGTATACCCGAAACTCGGGTATTTGAACTTCTGGTAATGAGCGCGGAAGAACTTATTGTCGGTCTGCCGCGTATATTGGAGCGGCGTGATGCCGGTGAGGTCGACGCCCTGAGTCTGAAGCTCCAGGAATATCGTCGATTCATCCGGTATTACGCGGTATATATAGCGGTCTATGAAAGGCCTGCCCTCGAAATAATCTCGGTTCGAGACAAGCTCTATCTTCTGGCCCGTCTTCCAGGCCTTGAAGACATAGGGCCCAGTCCCAACCGGATGGCGCGAGAAGGCCGTCCTGTTCAGGTCCTCATCCCGCAGGAGATGCTCCGGCATGATCCACATCCCCCAGCTCGATAATGCAGGCGAGAAAGGCTCTTTATACGCCACCCTGACCGTATGATCGTCGACGGCCTCAAGAGACTTTATGCGCTCGAAATCCCCGCTGTAAGGTGTTTTTACATTGGGGTCTATGAGCTTCTTATACGTAAATTCCACGTCGAGGGAGGTAAATGGAGCGCCGTCGTGCCAACGCACGTTCTTTCTGAGATGGAACGTGATGACAAGGCCGTCTTCGGAGACGTCCCAGCTTTCCGCGAGATCACCCACGATATTGACGTGCTTGTCGTATTTGACGAGGCCGTTGAAGACCATGCCGCAGATATCGGCCGAGGCCGAGTCAGAGGCGAGTATGGGGATAAGCGTCCGCGCGTCCCCTATCGACGCTACAACGATAGCGTCGCCATAGGCAGGCCGGCTATCCTCGCCGGCCGCCCGGCCGCCGGAAATGGCCGTGAAAAAAAATACCGCCGATAAGATCAGCGGTATGGTCATAAAGGCAATCCCCGACGTAGGGTGGCGCCTGCTCATAAGGGGATCTTTCTCGACTAATAATCTATTGGCTGTTCGGCAATAGGTTGCGGGACGCTCGAGCCTTGCGTCATCGGGACAGCGGTCCCGTCGGTCGCGACGAGGGACCGTCCCCTGTGGCCCGTCAGGACGGCGAGCGTCAGGCACGTCAGCAGGAAGACGACGGCCGATACCTCGGTAGCGCGCCTCAAGAACAGCGACGTCTTCGTCCCGAAGATCGTCTGTGTCGAGCTCACGCCGAAGGACTCGCTCAGGCCCCCGCCTCGGCCCGCTTGGAGAAGGATGACGGCTATCAGCACCAAAGAAACTATAACGTGTATAACGATGATGAACCAGTAGAGCATAAGTGACCTTCTATTTTAGGCATCCTTTCACTATATCGATAAAGCTGTCGGCTTTCAGGCTTGCGCCCCCCACGAGCGCGCCGTCGACATCTTCCTGTCCTATGAGTTGGCTTATATTATCCGGTTTGACGCTGCCGCCGTACTGTATCCTCACCAACCTGGCGGTGCTGTCGTCGTATTTTTTCTTCAGGAGCCGGCGTATATACGCGTGGACCTCTTCGGCCTGCTCCTTCGTGGCGTTGACGCCCGTGCCAATGGCCCATACCGGCTCATAGGCTATGACGACCCTGAGCATCTCGTCCTTTGAAAGGCCCGCGAGCGAGTTCTCGACATGGTCCTTCACCACGTCGAACGTCTTCCCCTCCTCCCTCTCCCCAAGTTTTTCGCCAACGCAGACGATCGGCCTTAGCCCCGCGGCAAGTGCAGCCTTTGCTTTCTTGTTGACCGTCTCGTTCGTCTCGCCGAAGAACTGGCGCCTTTCGGAATGGCCTATTATGACGTATTCGCAGCCGACGCTCTTTAGCATGGAGCACGAGACCTCGCCGGTAAAAGCTCCTTCCTTCTCCCAGTGAACGTCCTGGGCCCCCAGCTTTACCGCGCTGTCCCTGACGATCTCGCTCACATCGCTTAAAGACGTGTACGGAGGGCAGATGACGACCTCTATCTCCGTCATGTCGTACAGGGAGCGCTTTATCAGGTTCGCGAGCTCTATCGACTCCGACAGGGTCTTGTTCATCTTCCAGTTGCCGGCTATGATGACTTTTCTCATGGCTATTTTTCGTTCAATGCGTCTATACCCGGGAGGCCGCGGCCTTCTAGATACTCCAGTGACGCCCCGCCGCCCGTAGAAATATGGGACATCTTGCTATCGACCTTGAATTTTAACATCGCGGCAGCGGTATCGCCGCCGCCGATGATAGTCGTCGCGCCTTTCGAATTCGAAAGGAACTTCGCTATCTCCTCGGTGCCTTTGGCGAACTTTGCCATCTCAAAGACGCCAAGCGGGCCGTTCCACAGGACGGTCTTCGCGTCTTTCAGCCTCTCCTCAAAAAGCTTCACCGTCTTCGGCCCGATATCGAGCCCCATCCAACCGTCAGGTATATCCTCTCCTACGACCTTAGAGTTGGCGCTCGCGTCGAACTTATCGCCCACGATATGGTCTACCGGAAGGAGGAGCGGTATGTTCTTCTTGGCGGCCTTGTCGAGCGCGGACTTTGCTGTGTCGAAACCGTCCTTGTCGAACTTTGAAGCGCCGATCGCTTTGCCCTTGGCCTTCAGAAAAGTGTAAGCCATGCCGCCGCCTATAAGGAGGGCGTCGACCTTGTTCAGGAGGTTATCGATGACCTTTATCTTGTCCTTGACCTTGGCGCCGCCCAGGATCGCGACAAAAGGCTTTTTGGGGTTATCTACGGCGTTGCCGAGGTACTGTATCTCCTTCTCGAGCAGGAAGCCCGCCACCGAGGGCAGGTATTTGGTCACGCCTTCCGTAGAAGCGTGGGCCCTGTGCGCCGTGCCGAAGGCGTCGTTGACAAATATGTCGCCCAGGGAAGCAAGCTCCTTTGCGAAGTTCGCGTCGTTGGCCTCCTCCTCCGGATGAAACCTGAGGTTTTCAAGAAGGATGACATCCCCGGCCTTCATCACCCCCACGGCCTTCTTCACATCCTCGCCGATGCAGTCCTTAAGCGTGGTTACCGGCTTGCCGAGGAGATCGCCGAGACGCTTCGCGCAAGGCGCCAGCCGCATCTTCTCAACGACCTTGCCATCCGGCCTACCCAGATGGCTCATCAGGATGACCTTCGCGCCTTTGTCCAACGCATACTTGATCGTCGGGAGAGCCGCGCGTATACGTATATCGTCGGTGATATTGAGGCTGTCATCGAGAGGGACGTTGAAATCGACCCTCATCAGGACGCGCTTATCTTTTACATCGACATCATTTATCGTCTTCTTCATATTGCCTCTTCTATTCGTATTCTATGGCTACTATACGCTTAGCTCTTAGCTCATGGCTCATGGCTCATGGCTCATAGAAAACCGAACCTATGAGCTATCAGCTAAGAGCTATGAGCTGATCTATAGTCCTTTCTTGATCATGAACTCTATCAGGTCCACGACCCTGCAGGAATAGCCCCACTCGTTGTCGTACCAGGCGATGACCTTGGCGAGGTTGCCGGAAAGCACTTTGGTAAGCTTCGAATCGAGCGTGGCCGAAGCCGGGTAGTGGTTAAAATCAACGGAGACAACAGCGTCCTCGGTATAATCGAGGACACCCTTCATCTTACCGTCAGAGGCCGCCTTCATAGCCTTGTTGATATCCTCGGCCGTCGCATCTTTTTTCAGCACGCATGTGAGATCTACCATGGAGACGTTCGGTATCGGCACCCTTATGGCGAACCCGTCAAGCTTGCCTTTGAGTTCCGGCATGACGGAGCCGATCGCCTTGGCGGCGCCTGTAGAGGTCGGTATCATTGAGACGGCGGCCGCCCTTGCCCTGCGCATATCGGAATGCGGCAGGTCCTGGACGCGCTGGTCGTTCGTATAGGCGTGGATCGTCGTCATAAGGCCCTTCTCTATCCCCCACGTATCGTTCAAAACCTTCGCCACGGGCGCAAGGCAGTTCGTTGTGCAGCTCGCGTTAGAGATGACCGCGTGGTTCTTCGGGTCGTACTTATCGTCGTTCACTCCCAGCACTATGGTGATGTCCTCGCCCTGTGCCGGCGCCGATATTATGACTTTCTTGGCGCCGCCCTTTGTGATGTGGTTGATAGCGCCCTTCACCTCTTTGCCCTTCTTATTGACGCCGTCGTTCTTTATGGTGAAGAGGCCTGTCGATTCGACGACTATCTCGACGCCGAGGTCCTTCCAGGGAAGCTCGCCCGGGTCTTTCTTAGCCAATACCTTTATCTCCTTGCCGTTCACGATGAGTGAATCGGTGCCGGCCTTGACGTTCCCTCCCGGGAAGCGGCCGTGGACGGAGTCATATTTTAACAGGTCTGCCAGAGTCTTGGCGTCCGTTATATCGTTGACCGCGACCAGCTCTACGTTCTTTGAATTCCTTTCCAGGATAGCCCTGCCGACCATCCTCCCTATCCTGCCGAACCCGTTGATGCCTATCTTGACTGCCATGCTGTTACCTCCTTTTTATAGCGTATAGCGTTTAGCGTAAAGCGTTTAGCGTAAAGCGTATAGCGTAAAGCGTATAGCATTACCTCTGCGCCGAGGCGTTATTATATCATAAAATGCGCCGATATACTACGTTTTGCGATCCTCGGAGACGCTTCTCATGAGGGCCAAAAAGTCACCAGGATTGATGATTCCCAGTATATTGCCCATCTCGTCCTTTACGATGATTATATCTCCCTTACGCTCCTCGACTTTGCGCAGCGCCGATTTAAGCGAGGTCTGCGGGCTTACGGTGATGAACTTGCGCTGCATCACCTGCGCGACAGAGGAGTCAAGCTCCTTTATCAGCGCGTCGGGGACCCTTACAAAAGGCTCTTTTTTGATGGCCCTGAACTTCTCCTTGATAAAATCGTAGAGGTCGAAGACCGGTATCCTTTTGCAGCTCACCGGCATGGGCAGGACCGGCCCGCCCTCTATGAACTTCAGGTGCGTCTCGAACGTGGACTGGCCGGTATCCTTGTCTATCATCAGAAGATACCTTAGCGAGCTGTCCGGCAGATCGTCCACCCTGGTCTCCGGGATGGCCGCCAGATACGCCAGCTCATAGACGTCCTTCTCCTCAACGTCCAGGAAGGGATAGTGATCCTTTATATAACGAGCGAGGTCGTTATCCTGGTCGCGGTAGCAAGTCGCGTACTTCTCGAGCGTGTCGATAGCGTCCGCCAGGAATACGCCGAGCGCGACATCGACGTTATAGAGGAGCCCGGCCGCCACTATCGCCGCGTCGTCCGACTGGCCCGGCCCGACGTGGTGGCGGATATAAAGGTACTTTATGTGCTTATGCTCCTTCTTGGCGTACTTCTCGTCGCCCACTATGAGGCCGCAGGAGCGGTAATAACCGAGGTCGCCCTCGTGTTCCTGGTGGGCCAGCATCTCGCCGTCCAGGCCCATCTCTTCCATCACCCTTGTATCGATGAGATAGCACTTGCCGTAACCGATCTTTATCTTGTATATGGCTTGCGCCCGCTTCCTGATCTTGACGTCGTCCCTCAGGCCTCCCATGTAGATGCCCTTCAGGACATCGTGGTAATTGACGGTTCGTTCCTTGAACTGCGGGATGCCCAAAAGCGGCTTTCCGCTCTTTGTGACGAGACGGTCACGGGGATCGTCAGCAAGGGCGCTGTCCACGTAATCCGCGATCTCGTCGATAAGCTCCTGACGCTTCTCCTTGACCAGCGTGGGGCTGCGGCCGATGGCGCGCACGACATCGTCTATGTTGGTGTTGACGTAGAAGCGCTTGTTGAAGCTTCCGGCGCCGTTATGGGCCCTGCCTTCGATAGACTGCATGATGATCAGCTCTTCTATGCGGGGCGTCGTGTAGAGCCGCTCGGATGCGGTGAGGTGGCGGAAGTCCTGTTGTATGAGTTCTTTGGGGGCTATTTTTTTCTGCATATGACTTTATATCTCTTACATTATCCGCCGAAGCACTGAGGCTGCCGAGCGTTAATTGCGAAGGCGGATTGGCGAAAATTATATCACAATCAGCTTTATATTCAAGGAAAATAGGGACAGATACCTATTTTCTATTTCGGTTGCGCCTAAAAATAGGTATCTGTCCCTATTTAAATCGGTATCCGATATCGATCCTGTGGCCGCGCAGGAAGGCGTCCGTATCGAGCACCTTTTTGCCTTCAAGCTGAAGGTGGGTAACGATAAGCGCGGAATCACCGGTCTTGACGACCATACCTTTATTCTTGACTATATCGACGACCTCGCCGGATGCCCTGCCCGGCAGCTGCTCACTCGTTATCTCGGTCCGCAATATCTTCAAGGTCTTGCCGTCAAAACGGGTGTAGGCGCCGGGCCACGGCAGGAAACCGCGGACCTTATCATGAATCCTGGCGGCCGGTTCGTTCCATTTTATAAGACCGTTCTCCTTCTTAAGTTTCGGCGCGTAAGAGGCAGCGGAATGGTCCTGGGGCGTAAAGCGCAGGGGCCTGTCTTCCGCCATATCATCGAGCGTTCCCAAAAGCGCTTTGGCGCCGAGCTCTGAGAGTTTCTCGCCCAAAGTTATATTAGTGTCTTCTTTATCGATGGGGATCTCTTCCTTGCTGATGATATCGCCTTCGTCGAGACGCTCGTTCATCTTCATGATAGTGACGCCGCTAGCCGCGTCACCGTTAATGATAGCCCAATTGGTCGGCGCCGCTCCCCTGTATTTCGGAAGGAGCGAGCCGTGGACGTTTATGGCGAAAGTCTTCGGTATAGCCAAAAGTTCTTTCGACAGGATCTGGCCGAACGATACGACGACGAATAAGTCGGCGCCCAGGGTCTTCAGATACCCGACAGAATCCGCGCTCGAGGCCTTTTCTGGCTGGCATACCGGGATATTATGCGTCTCGGCAAGGACTTTCGTCGGCGGAGGCATAAGTTGGAGATTTCGCCCTTTCTTGCGGTCCGGCTGCGTCACGACCGCAAGGACCTTATGCCGCGAGGCGATAAGTTCCCGCAGGCTTGGCAGCGCAAACTCCGATGTCCCGAAAAATACGACGTTCATATGCGCTCCTTACATCGCTATCGGATCTACGTCGACCGCGATGAGGACGTGCGCCGGCTTGCCGAACTTGCCGAGCACCTTTTTCAGCAGTTCACACATCTCCGCCCTGTCCTTCCCCTTAACCAATATATTATACCTGAAATACCCCCGCATGCGCGCTATAGGCGCTGGCGCCGGCCCTGTGACCGCCATAGTCTTCGTTTCTGCCGCGATAGCCTGCGCCAGGCGTTGCGCTGTCCTGGCCGCAAGATCATCGTTGCGCGCGCGCACGGTGAGTTTCACGAGATTTATGAACGGCGGATAGAGAAGCTCTTTACGCGCGACGATCTCCTCCTCGTAAAACTTTTCGTAGTCGTGCTTCGCCGCGGCCAATATGGAATAGTGGCCCGGCGCGTACGTCTGGACTATCACCTCGCCGCCGTCCTCGCCGCGGCCCGCCCTGCCGCCCACCTGCGTCAGCAGGTTGAACGTGCGCTCGCTCGCGCGGAAATCGGGCACGTTGAGCGAGACGTCCGCGGAGACGACGCCAACCAGTGTCACGGCTGGAAAGTCGTGGCCTTTCGCTATCATCTGTGTGCCGACGAGGAGGTTCGTGTCGCCTGTCCTGAAATCGCCCAGGATCTTATCGTGCGAGCCGGACTTCGCCGTTGTATCGGAGTCCATGCGCGCAATGTGGCTGTGCGGGAAGGCATGGCTTATCTCGGATTCGACTTTCTCGGTACCGAGGCCGAAGTACCTTACGTAGCTGGACTTGCAATTCGGGCAGATGTCGGGCGGCTCCATCTTGTAGTTACAGTAATGGCAGAGGAGTTTTCTTTCCTCGAAATGATAGACGAGCGCGGTGTCACAACGTTTGCACTTCATCACAAAACCGCATTTTTTGCAGTTCAGGAAGGTCGAAAAGCCACGCCTGTTCAGGAATATCATCGCCTGCTTGCCGTTCTTCAGCGTCCTGTCGAGGGCGTCGAGAAGGACTTTCGAGAATATTGCCAGCCGTTTTCTTGTGGCAAGCTCCATGCGCATGTCGACTATCTTTACCTTCGGCAGAAGCCGCTCATCGATACGCTTGGTGAGCTTTATGAGCTTATAATCGCCCTTCTTCGCCTTGTAATATGACTCCAGCGACGGCGTTGCGCTGCCGAGTATCAGCGGGCACGAGTTGAGCCGCGCCCTTTCCTCGGCGACGTCGCGGGCGTGGTAACGCGGGACGTCGTCCTGCTTGTAGCTCGTCTCGTGCTCCTCGTCCACGATGATGACGCCGATATTTTTCATCGGGCTGAAGATCGCCGAGCGGGCGCCGACCGCTATCACCGCCTTGCCGTCCCGTATCTTCTTCCACTCAAGGAAACGCTTTGCCGGCGTGAGGCCCGAATGGAGGACCGCCACTTTGTGGCCGAACCTCGAGACGAACCTCTCGACGGTCTGCGGCGTCAGTGATATCTCCGGCACGAGGACGATCGCCTGCCTTCCCGCCTTCAGGACATGCTCGATAGCCTGCAGGTAGACCTCGGTCTTGCCGCTCGCCGTGATGCCGTAAAGGAGGAACGTCCCGTACTCTTTCCTGTCGATGCACTCAACGATAGACTTCAATGCCCTGGATTGTTCCTCATTAAGGACATGCGGCGTTGACGGCGGGAACTCGGCCGCCTTTACGGCCATTTTTTTAAGCCGCGTGCCGAGCTCCACCTTCCCCTTCTTTATCCCCGCCGGGATTATCGCTTCTATAGCCTCGCCCCAGGAGCAGAAATATGTCCGGCCCATCCACCTGGCGAGCTTAAGCATCTCTTCGGTCAGTATCGGCTCTTTGTCTATAATGCTGCGGACCTCCTTCACGTCCTTCACGTCCGCGGTGCCGGTCAAGCCCACGACATAGCCGACCAGCGCCCGCGGCCCGAACGGCACGAAGACGCGTTTTCCGACGGCCATATCGGCCTGGAGCTCTTCCGGGATGGCGTAGTGGAATACGCGGTCTACCGGAAGGGCGATCGCCACCTCAGCGAATTTACTCATAGCTCCTTCATCACCTTCTGCATATCGGTCCACACCAATTTCTTATCTCCGGGATTGCGTAATAGATACGCCGGATGGAAGGTCGGCATGACCTTGATGCCCTCATATTCCTGGAACTTGCCGCGCAGTGCGGAGATGGGCCTCTCGGTCTTAAGGAGGGTCTGGCTGGCGAATTTTCCCAATGTGACTATGACGGCGGGCCTTAAGATCTCGATCTGGCGCCGGACGTTCTCTTCGCAGGCGAGTATTTCTGTCGGGAGCGGCGCGCGGTTGTTCGGCGGCCGGCACTTCAGGATATTCGCGATGTAGACATCCTTGCGTTTCAACCCCATAGCTTCGATTATCTTGGTCAGTAGCTGGCCCGCCCTCCCTACGAAAGGAAGGCCCTGCAGGTCTTCGTCCCCTCCGGGCGCCTCGCCTACAAACATGAGCTTCGCATCGGGGCTGCCTGCGCCGAAAACGACGTGCGTCCTTGTCTTCGCCAGGTCGCAGCGCTTGCACCTCAATACTTCGCTGCGCAGCGCTTCGAGCTTCACTGCCTTGCCGTCAACCGATCCCGCCTCCCGGCCGGCGTCTGCCCACGGAGCAGCAAATATAAATTCCGCTACGCCGCTCTCCCGCTCAAGCGCTATCCTCGCCTTAATCGCGCCTATGATCTCGTACAATGCTCTATCCATCTGGATCAACTCCCGTTTTAGCTCATAGCTCATAGGGGTGGTTTTCCTATGAGCTATCAGCTATGAGCTAAATCCACCGCCGCCTTCGCTATATCAAACGGCGCATCCGGCCTTCGTATATCCGCGATTCCGTCCTTCATGGCCTTTATCTTTTCCGGATGGCCGATAAGGTCCTCGACGATGCCTTTAAGCTCCGCCGCATTATCCATCTTCAACGCCGCGCCGTGGCGTATGAGGAAATCGCTGTTGCGCGTCTCCTGCCCCGGGATCGGCGCGATTATGATCATGGGCAGCTCCTTCACAAGGCTCTCAGACGTCGTTATGCCGCCTGATTTCGAAATGACAATATCGGATACCGCCATGTAATCGTACACGTTATGGATGAAACCCAGCGTGAATATGCGGATCTTAAGCTGCGACTTCAGCGCTTTGACCCTTTCTATAAGTTTCTCATTATGGCCGCAAACGACTATCATCTGGACCTTTGCCCGGACCCGGTCCGCCGCCCTTATGAGCTCTTCGATCGGCCCGACGCCGAAGCCGCCGCCCATCGAAAGGATGGTAAAGACCCCCTTTTCAAAGCCGAGGCCCTGCACGACTTTCTCTTTGTCGACGGTCCCTGAGAATACAGGTTGCGCCGGTATGCCAAGCACCCGCACCCGTTCGGTCGGAACACCCCACTTTACGAGGTCATCCCTGGCATCGGTACTCCCGACCGTATATAGGTCGGTGTTCCTGTTTACCCACCATGAATGTAGCCGGTAATCGGTCACCACGGTGACGAGTTTCGAACGCAAAAGGCCCTTGCCCTTTAAGCTGCTTATCACTTCGCTCGCGAAGAAATGCGTCGATACGATAACGTCGGGCTGCGTAGATCTGAGGTATTCCCTTAGCTTGCGCGAATTGAGCCAGTTGTTAAGATGGCGTATCTTCGAGATGACAATATTGACAAAGCGGTTATCGGTAAAATAATACGAGAGGGCCCAGAGCGGCGAGAGCTTGTTGACCATCAGAAGATAGGCCTGGGGGTAGGTCTTTTTAAAGAACGCCGGCGAATGATCGAGGGCGTCGGCAAGAGTGACATCCACGGCCGGAAGCTTCAGCCCGTCAAAGGCTTCTTTGATGGCCATGGCGGCCTTCTTGTGGCCTATGCCTGCCGTCGCGTAGAGGATCAGGATCTTTTTTGCTTTAATATCCATCGCACCGCTCCTAAAAAGTTTTTGAACACATGGTCCGGCCTCTCCTTCCAGAGCTCCATCTCTTTCCTGGAGGTCTTCCCGGACAGGACGAAGACGGTCTTGCAGCCCATCTTCCTGCCCGCAAGTATATCGACATGGCTGTCGCCGATGAAATACGCCCCCCTGCATCTCATGCCGTGCTTCTTCATCGCCTTTTTGAAGAGCCCGACCTTCGGTTTGCGGCATGAACAGTTATCCTCGCGCTTGTGGATGCAGTAATAGACATCCGCGATCGCCCCGCCCTTCCGTTCGATCTCCTCGATCATGCGGGCGGTGATGCGCTCAAGGCTTTTCTTCGTGAAAAATCCCTTGTTGACGCCCGCCTGGTTCGATATGACGATGACCTTTATCCCGCGCTTTTTCAACATCGTAAGCGCCGTAAAGACGCCGGGCAGGAAACGGAAATCCCTCCACCGCGTAACGTAGCTATGCTTCGTCCATCCGCCCGGGTCCTTGTTGATGACCCCGTCGCGATCGATGAATATGGCTTTCATATCCCTATCTTTTCCTTTGCGGCAAGCATATTCCACCTACGCGGTGGAAGAATGGTTTCCATAGAGAACACCGCGTAGGTGGAATTCGCATTTCATATCTCCACCTCGTCCTTAGCGACAAGCGCGATCCAATATACCACGACGGGCAGGAAGTGCAGCAGGAACCTGCTCCACGTCGTGCTGAGGAAGAAATGCACATCAACTTTCGATATCATGTAGAACGTCACATAGCCGCATATGGTGAGCGCGAGCGATAGCGCGATATATTTGCGGACGCCCTTGAACGCCACCTTATAGCCTGCCGCCAGGATGAAGAGCGCGAGCGGCCAGAAGATATTCCATTTCTTCGGGCCGAAGAACTGCTTCTGGAACTCGTAGAGGATAGGTTTTATCTTCCAGAGCTGCCGGAAAAGGTTTGCCGGGTTGAGGTTCGCGAGGATTATCTCGCTGTTCTCTATGCCCGCGGCTTTCTTTATGAAAAGCCACGGCGCAAGTATAACGACCGTTATCCCTGTATATATCGCGGCCTGCTTCATCCCCTGCAACCTGTAACCTTTAACCTGCAGAGAATACACCGCGAGCACCGCAATATTCACGACACAGAACATCATCCCCTCGTTCTTCGTCCATCCGGCAAGGCCGGCCATAACGGCCGATACGAGCAGCAGCTGCGTCTGGCCGCGGTCCTCGAGCCAGCGGAAGAGGCAGACCGCGCTCGTAAAATAATAGAACGCGAGCGGCAGGTCGAGGTATCCGTTCGTCGCGTACGCCGTCAATTGCGGTATGCTCGACAGGAAGAACGTAAAGAGAAGCGCGTGGGTCCGCGAGGCAAAACGCCTTATCGACGAATAGCACATCACGATGAGCGCCACAAAGTAAAGCGGGAATATGAGCTTGACGAGCTGGTCGTTCCAGGCCCCCATCATGTTATAGAAGAACGTCTCCGCGAGCGGTATGTTCAAGGGGTAATCCGGATGCGGAAAGAGCTGGATGGTGGAAGTGAAGAAGTCCGCAGGGAAAGCCCTTGCAAAATAGAGTATCTTTGCCTTTATGGCGTAGATGGCGATGGCATCGTAGGACTCCAGCGGCTTTATGAGGGCCCTGAAAAAAGCGTAAAAGGTCTCGGCGCATATGGCGGCAAGAAGGAAGACGGCCAGGCCGCCCGGCTTCTTGCTGTCCCTCTTCGCGCTTTTAGGCGCTGCAAGGACAGAGTCCAGCCTGTTCTTAGCGGCAGGAAGCGCCATCGCAATGACCACCAGCCACGGGCTTAAGATATACGCGGCTTTGAAAGGCAGTTTCAAAAAATAGAAGCAGAGCATCTCGAGCGTTATAAAGCCCAGCCCCAGGCCGTAGGATACCGCGAGCTCTTCGGCAAGCGAGAACCCGCCGCGGCGCGAAAGTATGATGGAAAGTACGGCCCACCCTATCACGGTTATGATGGCTATTGAGGCTATAAGGCGCGCGAGTTCCGTCATGGCGTATCTTTCTTTTTCAGGATATGGCGCGAAGCGTCTATGTTACCTATCTCGTCGTATTTTCCCCGCAGGGCCGCGTCCTTGTTATAGACGAGGATAAAATCGCCTTTATCCTTCTCTACGCGCGGATAAAGGTAGTACGCCGCCCTCCTCTTGTCGAGAGAGCCCTCTTCCAGCCCGACGAGTTCGTAGGAAGCGCCTTCCGGCATTACCTCCCTGGCGAATGCGAGGAATTTATAAAGCCGCTCGCCGGTCACATGAGCGCGCTTGCTTTCAAGCGGGCGCGGCAAAAGTTCGGCGTAATCGCGCGCGGCGCCCTTGACGAATAGCTCCCGGCCCGCGAACATGAGCCACAGAACGACCCATGCGGCGAAAAACGCGGCAAATATCCTCTTCAATGCGTTTAGGCGATCCAATTCAAGAACCTCCGCGTAAGGAACATCAGGTGGCGAAGCGACTTTATCTCTTTTATATGGTACAGAACAACTCTGGAACGTAAATAAAAGCGCGCGAACGCGAGCCGCTGAAGGTCTTTAAGCTGCTTACGGTTCAGGCCCTGGGGCACGTAAGCGGCGTTCATAAAATAGAAACTCTCCCAGTCCACATCTTTAAGCTCCCCCCTTGCCTCAAGCTCACGGTAGCTCTGAGTGCCCGGGAAAGGCAGATAGGTGAAGAAGTTTGCCCGCTCGATGCCGAGCTGCCTCGCGAAACATATCGTCTTCTTTATCGACATCTCGGTCTCGCCCGGGAAGCCGAGGATGAAGAAGCCGGCTATGTCGATGCCCGCCTCCTGTATCATGCTGACGCATTTGCGTATCTTGGATATGTTCGTAGCCTTCCGCATCATGCGCAGCACCCTGTCGGAACCGGTCTCGATGCCCAGCGATATCATGTACAGGCCCGTCTCCTTCATGAGCCGGAGCATCTCCTCATCGAGCGTATCCATGCGGACGCCGTTCGGCACCGCCCAGCTTATGTCGAGGTTCAAGGCCTTGAGACGACGCAGAAATTCCTTGACGTAGGCCGCATCCATGGTGAAATTGTCGTCGATTATATGGAACTCTCTTATGCCGTGGTTCCTGTAAAGATAGTTCATCTCCCAGAGAACATGACCTATTGAGCGCTTGCGTATCTTCTTGCCTGAGACGAGGTTGCCGGCGCAGAAGGTGCACGAGAACGGGCATCCGCGCGTCACCATGATGGGCGCTATCGGGAACTTCTTGAAGAACGCTCCGTGCTGGGCCTCAGGGTACTTCTCTGGCTTTATTATGTCCCAAGCCGGAGCGCCGAGCGAGTCGAGGTCGTCCACCCACGAACGGGGGTTGGTGATGAGATTGGCGCCGTCCCGCCATATAAGGCCGTTTATAGACGAGAGGTCCTTCTCTCCCGCCTCAATGGCGTCGGCCAGCCTGCTGAAGCCCACCTCGGCC
>JAFGJL010000070.1 GCA_016929115.1 Candidatus Omnitrophota bacterium
GGACGCCAAGCTCACGCGCGACAACAACATAACGACTGGCAAGATATACAACTCCGTCATAACGAAGGAGCGGCGCGGCGACTATCTCGGCAAGACCGTGCAGATAATCCCGCACATAACCGACGAGATAAAGAACGGCATAAAGAGAGTGGCCGAGGACCGGAAGGTCGATATCGTAATAGTCGAGATAGGCGGGACGGTCGGCGATATAGAGAGCCTGCCGTTCCTTGAGGCTATAAGGCAATTGCGCCTCGAGGTCGGAAGGGATTACGCGGTGAACGTCCACGTGACGCTCGTGCCGTATATAAGATCGGCCGGCGAGATAAAGACGAAGCCCACCCAGCACAGCGTCGGGACGCTTCGGGAGATAGGCATAATACCGGATATCATAATATGCAGGACAGAGAAGGACCTTTCCGCCGAGACAAGGGCTAAGATCGGCCTCTTCTGCAATGTGGACCGCGAGGCCGTCATACAGGCGATAGACGTGGAGAGTATATACGAAGTCCCCCTCTGCCTAAAGAAGGAAGGCCTCGACAGGCTGATAATGCGGCTTTTGAACCTGAAGTGCGAGGACGGCGGCCTGGCCGAATGGGAGAGCTCGGTCGTAAAAAGGCTGAAATTCCCGTCTAAGGAAGTGGAGATAGCCGTCATCGGCAAATACATAACACTGCAGGATGCCTATAAATCGATATACGAGGCGCTGACGCATGCCGCGATAGCCAACGACGCGAAGCTTATAATAAGGAGAGTCGATTCCGAGGACATAGAGAAGGACGGCGCAAAGGCGCATCTGGAAGGCGCCGGCGGCGTGCTCGTCCCGGGCGGATTCGGTTCCCGCGGCATAGAGGGGAAGATAAAGGCCATCCAGTACGCGCGCGAGAACAAGATACCCTATCTGGGGATATGCCTGGGCATGCAGACGGCGATAATAGAATTTGCCAGGTCGGTTTGCGGCATGAAGAACGCGAATTCCACGGAATTCGAAAGGCGTACGCGGTTCCCCGTTATAAGCCTTCTGGAGGAGCAGAAGCATGTGAAGGTCAAAGGGGCGTCTATGCGGCTTGGCGCCTGCGAGTGCGCGCTGAAGAAGGGTTCAAAGGCGCACCAGGCGTACAGGAAGAGCAGGATCCACGAGCGGCACAGGCACAGATACGAGTTCAATAATAGGTACAGGGCCGCTTTTGAGAAGAAGGGGATAGTCTTCAGCGGGGTCTACCCGAAGAAAGACCTTGTGGAGATAATCGAACTGAAGGACCATCCCTGGTTCGTGGCTTGCCAGTTCCATCCGGAATTCAGGTCGAAACCGGACAAGGCGCATCCGCTATTCGAAGGTTTCGTAAAGGCGTCGCTTAACCGCGGGCAGGCCTAGAGAAGGGACTTGTAGAGTTTGTAGGTCTCTTTGGCTATCGAGGACCAGCTGAAATGCTCGACCGCGCGCTTGCGGCCGGCCTTGCCCATCCTGACGCGCAAGGCCTCGTTCTTCATGAGAAGGTTGATCCTTTTGGCAAGGTCCTTCTCGAACTTCGCTTTACTCTTTCCGAGCGGTACCAGTAAACCCGTCCTGCCCTCCACGACGACCTCTTTTATCCCGCCAACAGCGCTTGCCACGACGGGCGTCTCGCAGGCCATCGCTTCCAGGTTGATGATGCCGAAAGGCTCGTATACCGAAGGGCAGCAGAAGAGCGCGGCGTGCGAATAAAGGGCAACCTTTGTCCCTTCGTCCACCATCTCCCGTATCCAGATGACCCCGTCGCGCGTTTTTTGAATGGCCGCGACTCGCTCCTGCATCTCCTTGCCGATCTCCTCGGTGTCAGGAGCCCCCGCGCACAAGACGACCTGGAAGCCGGGATCCATATGCTTAATGGCGTTTACGAGATGGATGATGCCCTTCTGCCGCGTGATGCGCCCCACGAAGAGGACATAAGGCTTGCGCAGGTCTATGCCGAAGGGCTTCAGCATCTCCGGCGCCCTGGTGGGCCGGTATTCGTCCAGGTCTATGCCGTTATGTATGGTATGGACCTTTTTGGGGTCGGGGTTGTAGCATTTGAGGATGTCCTTTTTCGCCTCCCGGGAAACGGCCACGACCGCGTCGGCCATCTCTATGGCTGTCTTTTCGACCCAGCAGCTGCAGTTATACCCGCCGGCCAGCTGTTCCCGTTTCCACGGCCGGAGCGGTTCGAGTGAATGGGTCGTGACGACAAGAGGTATGGAGTAATTCAGTTTCGCGAGGATGCCGCCGAGGTGCGTGTACCAGGTATGGACGTGGACTATATCAGCGTCTATATTATTTGTGTTGAAATCGATGCAGCGCTGGAAGGCGCCGAAGACATGCTGCAGGGGTTTGGGCGCGGTGTAGGCGCGGCCATCCAGGGGGTAACCCGTCGCGACGAGGTTGCCTTCCTTGAGTTTCTGGTCGCCGAAACAGCGCACGTCGACCTGGCAGAGCTTCGCCAACTCCCGGCTTAGATAGGCTACATGGATGCCTGCCCCGCCGTAAATATGGGGCGGGTACTCGTTGGTCAGCAATAGCACTTTCATATTGATATAATATAACGCACTGCGCGTTAATTCGCAAGTCAAAAAGGGGGCTAGCGCATACTGCACTTTATTATTTGAAAATCACGCCTTTAATGTTAAAATAATACGAAATAAAGGATCGTTCATGCCAAAGATAACCGGAGTCAATAAAACGTTCCCCGGCACAAGGATAATCATCGAGAAGGTCACGCCTGAGATCGACTGCGGCAAGTTCCCCATCAAGCGCGTGGCCGGCGAGAATGTCGTGGTGCGCGCCGACGTCTTCGCGAACGGGCACGACGAGGTCGCCGCCACGCTGCTTTACCGCAAACGCGGCGAGGCGAAGTGGCGGGAAGTCCCCATGCAATCGCTGGGCAATGACGCTTGGATCGGCTCGTTCCTTATCGGGGACGAGAATGACCATCTTTATTCCGTGCGCGGATACGTTGACGAATTTTCCTCCTGGCTCCACGACCTGAAGAAGAAGGCGGATGCGGGCGTCGACATCGCGGTGGACCTGAAGATCGGCAGCGCCTTAGTGTCGGAAACGGCCGGCCGCTGCAAAAAGGGCGTATCGGAAAAGCTTAAAAAGTGGGCCAGGAAATTGGCCTCGCCGAAGAATATAAAAGAGGGCCTGGCGCTCGCCTTCAGCAGGGAGCTTGCCGAGGCTATGGGCTCGAACCTGGATCAGGAGAAGAGCGAGACGTACGCGAAAGAGCTTATGGTCTCCGTTGAGCGCGGCCGCGCGCTTTTCAGCAGCTGGTATGAGCTCTTCCCGCGCTCATGGAGCCCGAAGCCGGGCAAACACGGCACGTTCAAGGACTGCGAGCGTGTACTTCCCGAGATAGCGCGCATGGGCTTTGACGTCCTCTACCTGCCGCCGATCCATCCCATAGGCACGTCTTTCCGGAAAGGGAAGAATAATTCGGTCAAATGCGGCCCCGGCGATCCCGGGTCCCCTTGGGCCATAGGGTCCAAGGAAGGAGGCCACAAGGCGGTCAACCCGCAGCTGGGCACATTGAAGGACTTCCGCGCGCTTGTCGGTAAGGCCAAAGAATACAAGCTTGAGATCGCGCTCGACATAGCGCTGCAATGCTCGCCGGACCACCCGTACCTGAAGGAGCATCCCGACTGGTTCAGGTGGCGCCCTGACGGCAGTATCCAGTACGCGGAGAACCCTCCCAAGAAATACGAGGATATAGTGCCGCTGAATTTTGATACCGCGGACAGGGAGGGGCTGTGGGAGGAGATGAAGAGCGTCTTCGCTTTCTGGATAGAGCAGGGCGTCAGGATCTTCCGGGTCGACAACCCCCACACCAAGCCGTTCGTCTTCTGGGATTGGCTCATCGCGGAGATCAAGAAAGACCATCCGGACGTCCTGTTCCTGTCCGAGGCCTTTACCCGGCCAAAGGTGATGTACCGCCTGGCCAAAGGGGGTTTTAGCCAGTCGTATACCTACTTTACATGGCGGAACAGCAAGCAGGAGTTCCAGGATTACCTGACCGAACTTAGCAAGGCCCCTATAGCCGAATTTTTCCGGCCCAATTTCTGGCCGAACACGCCCGACATCCTGGCCGGACATCTCCAGTACGCGGGGCGCGAGGCGTTCGCGATACGCGCGGTGATGGCGGCGACCCTCTCCTCAAATTACGGCATATACGGCCCGGCCTTCGAGCTTTGCGTGAATACCCCGATCAAGGGCAGGGAGGAGTATCTTGATTCCGAGAAGTATGAGATAAAGAGATGGGACTGGGACTCGCCCGGCAATATAAAGGACCTGCTCGCCAGCCTTAACGCGATCCGCAAAGAGAATCCATGCTTGCGTATGACTCGCAATATCCGATTCTGTAATATCGACAATGACCAGCTCCTCGCTTATTATAAGGCCACAGGCGATTATTCCAATATCATCATAGTGGTCGTCAACCTTGATCCGGCTCATGTCCAATCGGGATGGCTGCAGGTCCCGATATGGGAGCTCGGCATAGAGAAAGAGGGCTCTTACGTGGCGCACGACCTCCTCACCGGACAGAAGCATGCCTGGCAGGGGGAGAGGAACTATATCGAGCTCGACCCGCAGAAGTCATGCGCGCATGTCATCCGCGTGAACAGCCAGCTGCGCCACGAGCAGGATTTCGACTATTTCCTCTAAGCAATATTTTTCTTGACAAATTTTCATATAATCATATAATAAAGGCGTTTTAAGCATTCCCCTAACCATTAACCATTCGAAAAGAGTAACCCCTAAAAATGTCAGAAGGGTCTTTCTATACCCAAACCTTATAGCACACCCTCATTATGCCTAAAACTGCGAGTTAGATCCCCCGATGAAGAAAAAATTGTTCCTTATAGACGGCAATTCGTTCTGTTACAGGGCTTTTTATGCCATAAGGGCCCTCTCCAATTCAAAGGGCCAGCCTACGAACGCCGTCTACGGCTTTATCACCATGCTCAACAAGATCATCAAGGATAACTCGCCCGATATGATCGCCGTGGCCTTCGACTTGAAGGCGCCGACGTTCAGGCACAAGAAGTTCGAGGAATACAAGATACACAGAAAGCCGATGCCGGATGAGCTGGTGAGCCAGATGCCTTACATAAAGCGGCTCGTGAAGGCGTACAATATCCCGGTCTATGAGCTTGAGGGCTATGAGGCGGACGACGTCCTGGCGACGGTGGCGAAGAAGGCCGAGGACCATGGCATAGAGACGTTTATCGTCACTGGGGACAAGGACGCGCTGCAGCTCGTCGATTCCCATATCAAGGTCTACAGCACGCACAAGGACGGGCTCATCTACGATCCGAAGAAAGTGAAAGAGGTCTACGGCGTGGGTCCGGACGCCATCACCGACATATTGGGCCTGATGGGAGACGCCTCCGACAACATCCCGGGCGTCAAGGGGATAGGCGAAAAATCGGCGGTGGAGCTTATCGGCGAGTTCGGGAACCTTGAGAACCTGCTCAAGAACGTCGCCAGGGTGAAGGGCGAGGCCAAGCAGCGCATGATCCAGGAGCAGGCCGAGATAGCCAGGTTGAGCAAGGAGCTGGCCGTCCTCGATACCAAGGTCCCCCTGCACATAGATTTCAAGGCGCTCGAACTGAAAGAGGCCGACCAGACGGCGCTCATAGAGCTTTACAAGGAGCTGGAGTTCAAGTCGTTCCTGAGGGATATAAAGCCTTCCCAAAAGTTGAAGTCCGATTACGAGCTCATCGGCGACGAAAAGGCCTTCGAGTCGTTCGCGAAGGAGCTGAAGGGCGTGAAGGAGTTCACGTTCGATACCGAGACGACGAGCGAAGACCCGATGCTCGCCCGGCTCGTAGGTATCTCCTTCTCCTGGAAGATAGGCAAGGCATATTATGTGGCGGTGCACGACAAAAGAGGCGCCGCCGGTGAGGCGCGGGGCCTCTTCGAAGGGCATGCCAAAAAGCCCGATCCCAGGATGCTTGACGTTGAATTTGTCCTGGAGCGCCTTAAACCGTTATTGGAGGATGCGGCCGTAAAGAAGACGGGCCAGAACATAAAGTATGAATACATCGTGCTCGCAAATTACGGAGTCGAGCTTAAGGGCATCGCCTTCGACACGATGGTGGCCTCCTACGTGCTCAACCCGTCGAAGCTTAACCACAACCTCGAAGACATCTCGCTCGATTACCTCGACCACAAGATGACGACGCCGATAGAAGAGCTCATCGGCAAGGGCAAGCACGCCATAACGATGGATCGGGTGGCCGTCGACAGGGTGTGCGCCTATTGCTGCGAGGACAGCGACGTGACGCTGCGGCTGCAGAAGGTCCTCGAAAAGGAGATATCGAAGAAGGAGCTGGAGGAGCTTTTCTATAAGGTAGAGGTGCCGCTCATCGAGGTCCTGGCCACGATGGAGATAAACGGCGTATCGATCGACAAAGATTACCTGGCGGAGCTCTCGGCCGTGATGGATAAGAAGCTGCATACGCTGACTAAGAAGATACACGAAATAGCCGGCGAGGAGTTCAATATCAATTCGCCAAAGCAGCTTTCGGTCATACTCTTCGAGAAGCTGAAGCTGCCCGTGCTGCGCAGGACCAAGACCGGCATATCTACGGATGAGGAGGTCCTGACGAAACTCGCGGACAAGCATCCTCTGCCCAAGGCGCTACTCGAGTTCAGGCAGCTCTCGAAACTTAAATCGACGTATATCGACGCGCTTCCGATGCTGATAAACCCGAATACGGGAAAGGTCCATACGTCGTTCAACCAGACTGTGACCGCGACCGGGAGGCTTTCGTCCAGCGGGCCGAACCTGCAGAACATCCCGGTAAAGACCGAAGAGGGAAGGAAGATCAGGAAGGCCTTCATCCCGTCAGGCAAGGACAGGGCGCTGCTCTCGGCCGATTATTCGCAGATAGAGCTGAGGATACTGGCGCACTTTTCAGGCGACAAGCATCTTATAAAGGCGTTTAAGGACGGGCTGGACATACACGCGTTCACGGCGAGCCTCGTTTTTAACGTAAAGGAGAAGGATGTGACGGCCGAGATGAGGAACATGGCCAAGACGGTGAACTTCGGGATACTGTACGGCATGAGCCCGTACGGGTTGTCACAGAACCTCGGCATCGAGGTCGACAAGGCGAAGGAGTTCATCGACGCGTATTTTGAGCGCTATCCCGGCGTGCGCGGTTATATCGAAGGCCTGGTCGAGGAAGCGCGCAAGCACGGCTTCGTGACGACGATACTCGGCAGGCGGCGGTACATCCCCGAGATAAACAGCCCGAACTCGCAGCTCAGGCAGTTCGCCGAAAGGACCGCCATCAATACGCCGATACAGGGGTCGGCCGCCGATATCATAAAGGTAGCGATGATAGCGATCCATGAGAAGCTCGCCAAAAAGAAGCTCGGTTCAAAGATGACCCTCCAGGTCCACGACGAGCTCGTCTTCGACGTGCCCAAGGAAGAGTTGGGCGAGATGTACCGTATCGTAAAGGACGGCATGGAGGACGTGATAAAATTGAAGGTCCCGGTGGAAGCCCATATAGAATCAGGCAAGAACTGGCTGGAGATGGCCCGCCTTCCTGTATAGGGTTATTCATGGAAGATAGCGTACGGCGGGCCATCCGCCGAAGCACACAGGCTAATGTGATGTGAATGCGAAGGCGGATGGAAACGTACAAGGGTTGATGGGAGAGGTATGGAACGGTTAAAGATCTTGTTTGCGTCAAGCGCAGTGGCGCCGTTCGCCAAGACAAGCGGGCTGGCCGATGTCTCGGGAAGCCTGCCGATAGCGTTGGAGGAGCTGGGCGTCGACATCCGGGTGGTCATGCCCAAATACGCGTCGGTGGCGAACGGCCCGGACGAGACGACGATAGGCAAGAACATAAAGGTCTATTTCGTGCCGCATGAGGACTATTTCGTGCGCAAGGAGCTGTACGGCGACAAGTTCGGCGACTACAGAGACAACCTTGACCGCTTTTCTTTCTTCTGCCGGGAGGCTCTTGAGCGCTGCAAGCGGGAGAACTTCAGGCCGGATATAATACATTGCCACGACTGGCAGACGGCCCTTATCCCGGTCTACCTAAGTACGCTTTACAAGTACGATCCTTTCTTCGCGAAGACGAAGACGCTCTTTACCATACATAACCTCGCGTACCAGGGCCTGTTCGCGAAAGAGGAATTCCCGAAGATGGGGCTCGACTGGGTCCTTTTCCACATCAATTATTTCGAGTTCTACGGCAAGATCAACCTCATGAAGGCCGGTATCGTGTATTCTGACGCGATCTCCACCGTGAGCCCGTCCTACGCGAAGGAGATCCTGACCAAGGAAGCCGGCTGCGGTCTCGAAGGCGTCCTGAAGACGCGCGAGAAGGACCTTTACGGCATCCTTAACGGCATAGACTGCACGGTCTGGGATCCTGCCACAGACAAGAAGATATCCAAGAACTATTCCGTCGATGATATCGCAGGCAAATACGTCAACAAGGAATGCCTGCAGAAGGAGACGGGCCTCGCGGTCGACCGCGACATACCGTTCTTCGGGATCGTCTCGCGTCTCGCCGAGCAGAAGGGGCTTGACGTGCTTGGTGAGATCATCGACCAGTTCCTGAGCCTCAAAGTCCAGTTCGTTCTGCTCGGTACGGGTGAGCACAAATACCACGTCCTCATGCAGAAGATGGCGAAGAAGCACAAGAAGAACACGTCGGTGAACCTGAAGTTCGACGCCGCGCTGGCCGACCGCATATACGCGGGCTGCGACTTGTTTCTCATGCCTTCGAAGTATGAGCCGTGCGGGCTGAACCAGCTCATCTGTTTCCGGTACGGGACCGTCCCCGTCGCGAGGCTCTCGGGGGGCCTTAAGGATACCGTTACCGAATTTGACGCCGCCCACGACACAGGGAGCGGTTTCACATTCCAGGACCACAAAGGCAAGGATCTTCTCGCGGCGATCAAGAGGGCTATCTCCGCCTACAGGGACAAGCCTCAATGGAAGGCCCTTATGGCGCGCGTGATGAAACTCGATTTCTCGTGGAGAAATTCGGCGCGCGATTATATCGACCTCTACACAGATATCCTGAACAGAGGATCATGACCATAATAGGGCTCACAGGCAGCATCGGCACCGGAAAGACGTTCGTCGCCTCGGTATTCAGGTCGCTCGGCGCCGAAATCCTGGACGCCGACAGGATAGCCCACGACGCGATCAGGCGCACCGGGCCCGCTTACAGGAAGATAGTCAGGGCATTCGGGCCCGCCATACTGGGTAGCCGCAGGGCCATCGACAGGAAGAGGCTGGGCAGGATCGTTTTCGCGGACAGCAGAAAACTGAAGAAGCTTAACCGTATCGTCCACCCGGAAGTCATACGCGTTATAAAAAAGCGGGCCGCCAGGGTGGGGAGGGGCAGGCTGGTAGTGATCGACGCGCCGCTGCTTGTCGAGGCGGGGCTCGACAGTATGGTGGACGCGCTCGTTGTAGTGGCATGCTCGAGGAAGGCGCAGCTGGAGCGGTTCAGGAAGAAGTCCGGCCTTTCCGCCCGCGAAGTGATGAAGAGGCTAGCGAACCAGATTCCGCTCAGGCAGAAGATAGGGATGGCGGATTTTGTGATATATAATAACGGGACGAAGGCAGAGACCAGAAAACTGGTGAGGAGAGTATGGGAACAGGCAGGAAAGAAAAAGAGATAGAAGGGTCGGGCAAGGGTACGGACCAACAGGAGAAAGTTATGGAGATAGCGGAACTGAAGACCATGAGTATCGCCGAGCTCACGAAACTGGCGAAGGAGCTTAATGTAAACGGCGTAAGCGGGCTGAAGAAGCAGGACCTCATATTCCGGATCCTGCAGGCGAAGACCGAGAAGGAGGGCCTCATATTCGGGGAGGGCGTCCTGGAGATACTGCCCGACGGGTTCGGCTTCCTGCGCAGCCCGGACTATAATTACCTCCCGGGGCCGGATGATATCTACGTCTCGCCGTCGCAGATACGCAGGTTCAACCTGCGCACGGGCGATACGGTGAGCGGCCAGATACGACCGCCCAAAGAAGGGGAGCGCTACTTCGCCCTCCTGAAGGTCGAGGCCGTCAATTTTGGGAACCCTGACGAGACGAAGGACAAGACGCTCTTCGACAACCTGACGCCTCTCTATCCCAACGAGCGGTTCATCCTTGAGACCAAGCGCGACGAGGTATCGACGAGGGTCATGGACCTGCTGGCGCCGATCGGCAAGGGACAGCGCGGCATGATCGTCGCGCCGCCTTACAGCGGCAAGACGGTGCTCCTGCAGAAGATCGCCAACGCTCTCACGGCCAACATGCCGGAGATCGTGCTCATAGTCCTTCTCATCGACGAGCGGCCTGAGGAAGTGACGGACATGCAGCGCTCGGTTAAGGGGGAGGTCATAAGCTCGACGTTCGATGAGCCCGCCGAACGGCATATACAGGTAGCCGAGGTCGTGCTGGAGAAGGCCAAGAGGCTGGTCGAGTCGAAGAAGGACGTCGTCATCCTGCTTGATTCGATCACGAGGCTGGCGCGCGCGTACAACGCGACCGTGCCGCACTCGGGCAAGATACTATCGGGCGGCGTCGACGCGAACGCGCTGCAGAAGCCGAAGAGGTTCTTCGGCGCGGCGCGCAATATCGAGGAGGGCGGCAGCCTCACGATACTGGCCACGGCCCTT
Organism: Candidatus Omnitrophota bacterium; assembly: GCA_016929115.1. Lineage (GTDB taxonomy): Bacteria > Omnitrophota > Gorgyraeia > 2-01-FULL-45-10 > 2-01-FULL-45-10 > JAFGJL01. The sequence continues at coordinate 10,663 of JAFGJL010000070.1, forward strand.
GTCGACACGGGCTCGAGGATGGACGAGGTCATCTTCGAGGAGTTCAAGGGCACCGGCAATATGGAGATACAGCTCGACAGGACGCTCTTCCAGAAGAGGATCTACCCGGCGATCGACATCAAGCGCTCGAACACGAGGAAGGAAGAGCTGCTGGTCCATCCGGACGAGCTGAAGCGCATCTGGCTCATGAGGAAGGTCCTGAACGAACTCAACAGCGACGAAGCGATGCAGCTTTTGATCGAAAAGCTGCTGAAGACGAAGACGAACGCGGAATTTTTGATGAGCATGAACCAATAACAAAAGGGAGGAGCATATGAAAGAAAAGATACACCCGGAGTACAAGGATACCACCATCAGTTGCGTTTGCGGCGAGACGATCCACACGCGCTCGACCAAGCAAAACATCCACGTCGATATTTGCTCGAAGTGCCACCCGTTCTTCACGGGAAAGCAGAAGCTGGTCGACGCGGCAGGCAGGGTAGAAAGGTTCCATAAGAGATATGCGGGCAAAAAGAAGGTCAAAAAGGCCGAGGCCGCACCGGCGCCCGCGCCTGAGGCGCCAAAGGCTGAGACCCAGAACCCGGCCCCGGAAGCCCCGAAGCCGGAAACCCAGGCATAAAAAAGGGGACAGACACCTATTTTTAGAAAATAGGTGTCTGTCCCTATTTTAAACATGATACTCAAGGTCATCGAAGAAAGAAAGAAGCGCTACGACGAGCTGCAGCGCCTTTTGGCCGACCCGAAGGTCATAGCCAACAATACGGAGTACCAGGCCTGCGCGAAGGAACTCGCCGGCCTGAGAGCTCTTGTGGAAGAGTATCTTAACTACCGCAAGATGGAGTCCGACCTCAAGGACCTCAATAAGGTCCTCGGCGAAAAGGGGCACGACGCGGAGTTCATCGTCCTGGCGGAGGAGGAGAAGCACAAGCTCGAGGAAAAGTCCAGGCGATCGGCCTCGCGGCTCGAGGAGCTCTTGCTGGAAAAAGAGTCCGGCTCGGACAGGGACATCATCATGGAGATACGCGCGGGCACCGGCGGCCTTGAGGCTAGCCTCTTCGCGGCCGACCTTCTGCGCATGTATTCGAAATACGCCGCGAAGAAGGGTTGGAAGGTCGAGCCGATAGACGCGAGCACGACGGAGAAGGGCGGGTACAAGGAAGTGATATTCTCCATTTCCGGGCAGGGTGTCTACGGCGACCTGAGGTTCGAGAGCGGCACCCACAGGGTCCAGCGCGTGCCCGAGACCGAGGCGAGCGGCAGGATACACACGTCCGCGGCGACGGTGTGCGTGCTCCCGGAGGCCGAGGACGTCGAGATAGAGATAAGGCCCGAGGACCTGCGCATAGACGTCTTCAGGGCGGGCGGCAAGGGCGGGCAGGGCGTGAACAGGACCGACTCGGCCGTGCGCATCACGCATGTGCCGACGAACATGGTGGTCACCTGCCAGGATGAGCGCTCACAGCTCAAGAACAAGGCGAAGGCGATGAAGGTATTGCGGGCGCGCCTCTACGACATAAGGCAGCGCGAGCATGAGGCGAAGATCAGCCAGTCGCGCCGCGCCCAGGTGGGGACAGGCGACCGCTCCGAAAAGATACGGACTTACAACTTCCCGGACAGGCGCGTGACGGACCACAGGATAGGGCTGAGCGTCCATAACCTTGAAGGGATACTCGAAGGGGACCTTGACGAGATCATCATCGCCCTGAAGGAAGAGGACCGGAAGCTCAGACTACAGGCGGCAAAATGAAGACGGTGAAGCCACATACACCTCTGCAGTATATAATGGAGAAAGCCTCTTTTTTCGGGCTTGATTTCAAGGTGACCGAGGATGTCCTTATACCGCGGCCCGAGACGGAGGTATTGGTCTATACGGTCATTGATATAGTTAAAGGGTCAAGGGCCAAGAGCCAAGGGCTGGACATCCTGGATCTCGGCACCGGATGCGGCTGCATAGCAATATCATTGATGGTTCGACTGAGCTCACCATCAAGTCTGAGTAAGGCCGCTGAAGGCGGCCGCATCGAAGACTTGACTAAAAACCTCGCTGATTGTAAAATAATCGCTTCCGACATATCCGAGAAGGCGCTTGATGTGGCCAGGGAGAACGCAGCCATTAACGGCGTTTCAGGCAGGATAGAGTTCATAAAAAGCGATCTTTTTGACGACGTGGCGGGCAGATTCGACATAATAGCGTCGAATCCGCCGTATATAGCCAGGACCGAATTTGCCGAGCTGCAAAAAGAGGTCCTGATGGAGCCGCGTATAGCCCTGGACGGCGGGCAAGACGGGCTTTCCTTTTACAGGAAGATCGTCCGAAAGGCGCCGGAGCATTTGAAGCCGGGCGGTTACCTTGTCATGGAGATAGGTTTCGGGCAGGCGCCTTTTATCAAGGAGATCATCAGGGCAATCAAGGGTTTCGAGGTCATGGTAGTAAAAGAGGACCAGTACGAAGTCGACAGGATAATAGTGGCCAGATGGACAAATTAGTCATCGAGGGCGGCAGGCGGCTGAGCGGCACCGTGACGGTAAGCGGCGCGAAGAACGCGTGCCTTCCGATAATCGCGGCAACCCTTTTAACCGACGAGAGGAGCGTTATCAGGAACGTCCCGTCATTGAGGGACATGGCCACGATGGTGAAGATCCTGCGGAACTTCAACGTGAAGGCCCACCAGGAAGGCGATAAGATCACCGTTGAGCCGGCTGGCTACAAGAAATACACAGCGCCGTACGACCTGGTAAGCACGATGCGCGCTTCGATATGCGTATTGGGGCCGCTCCTGGCGAAGCAGAAGCGCGCGCAAGTTTCTTTTCCCGGCGGTTGCATCATAGGCCCGAGGCCGATCGACCTGCATATAAAAGGCCTTGAGGCCCTCGGCGCGAAGATAAAGATAGAGCGCGGCTATGTCATAGCCGACGGAAGTCGGATGAAGGGCGGACATGTCTATCTGGGCGGCCATTTCGGCTCCAGTGTCCTCGCGACGGCCAATACCCTGATGGCGGCGGTCCTCACCAAGGGCGTCACCGTCATAGAGAACGCCGCGTGCGAGCCTGAAGTGGCGGACCTTGTGGCGTTCCTGATGAAGATGGGCGCGAAGATCAAGGGGCAGGGGACGCACAGGCTCGTCATAGAAGGGGTGAAGAAGCTGCGCGGGGCCGACCATTCCGCCATACCCGACCGGATCGAGGCCGGGACGTATATACTGGCCGCGGCCGTAACGAAGGGCGATATCACGTTAAAGAACGCGAAGATGGAGCATCTGCTCGCCTTGGCCGACATACTGATGGAGTCGGGCCTGAGCATAACGAAGGTCCCGAACGGCCTCAGGGCGCGGTATGTAAAGAAGCTGAAGCCGATGGACGTCACGACGCTGCCGTATCCGGGTTTCCCGACGGACATGCAGGCGCAGTTCATGAGCCTGATGGCTGTGACGGGCGGCATAAGCATCATTACCGAGAAGATATATCCGGAAAGGTTCATCCATATCGCGGAACTCGGCAGGATGGGCGCGAACATTTTACTGGAAGGCCCCAGCGCCATAGTGAAGGGGGTCAAGCGTTTGAGCGGCGCCGATGTCATGGCGTCAGACCTTCGGGCGTCCGCGGCGCTCGTCCTGGCGGGCCTCGTAGCCGAGGGGAGGACCGACGTTCACAGGATATACCACCTCGACAGGGGATACGAGCGCATAGAAGAGAAGCTAGGCAGGCTGGGAGCGAAGATCAGGAGAGAGAAGGAAAAATAACACGGAGGAGAAATGGCGACAGTCATACGGTTAAAAAGGATGGGAACGCTGAAGAAACCGTTCCATCGCATCGTTGTAATGGACAAGCGCAGCCCGAGGGACGGCAAGCCGATCGAGATAATAGGTTTCTATGACCCTAAGACGGACCCGGCGAACATCAAGGTCAAGAAGGACCGCGCGGAATACTGGCTCGGCGTCGGCGCGACACCGTCTTTGTGCGTAAAGAACCTTTTCAAGAAGCAGGGCATCAAGTCATAGCGGGACTGATTCCCGGCCGGGGCGGGAACTATCAGTAACCGTCCGGGTTAGTTCCCGCCCCGGCCGGGAAAAACTTATGAAGATCGACGTCCTCACTTTATTTCCCAAGATGTTCGAGAACGTCCTGGGCGAATCGATGCTCAAGCGCGCTCAGGTCAAGGGCAGGCTTGAGGTCAAGCTCCACAACCTGAGGGACTGGACGTTCGACAACCACCGCACTGTCGATGATAAACCGTTCGGCGGCGGGCCCGGCATGGTGATGAAGGTCGAGCCGGTGTATCGCGCGCTGGAAGAGCTGGGGTCAGTCGTTCGTCGTTCGTCGTTCGTCGCTCGTAAAAGCAAAAGCGCGCAGAAAGTCATATTGCTGACGCCGCAAGGAAAGAAGCTGGACCAGAAGACGGCGAAGCGGTTATCGAAAGAAAAACAGCTCATTCTTATCTGCGGGCACTATGAAGGCATCGACGAGCGGATCAGGCGTTTTGTCGACGAGGAGATATCGATCGGCGATTATGTGATGACGTGCGGCGAGATACCCGCCATGGTCCTGATCGACACGGTGGCGCGGCTCATCCCCGGCGTTTTGGGAGACCAGGATTCGCTGAGCTGCGAGTCTTTCGAGGACGGCCTTTTGGAGTATCCGCAATATACAAGGCCCGCGGATTTTATGGGCATGAAGGTCCCGGATATCGTATTGAGCGGCGACCACAAGAAGATAGAGGCGTGGCGGAAGGCCGAGGCGCTCCGCAGAACGGCCCAGATAAGGCCGGATCTGTTAAAAATTCAAAAATCAAAATTCAAAAATTAAAATTGATATTTGAGTTTTGAGTCAAAATAACGGAAAGGATAGGGCTAAATGGAAAAGTTCTTCAAACTCATAGAAGCTAAAAATCTTAAAAGGGAAGTCCCCGCGTTCAACATCGGCGATACCGTCGATGTGCAGGTCAAGATCGTGGAAGAGGGCAAGACGAGGCTCCAGACTTTCGAGGGTATCGTCATCGCCCGCAAGGGCTCGGGCCTGCGTGAGACGTTCACGGTGCGCAAGATATCGTACGGCGAGGGCGTCGAGAGGGTCTTTCCGCTGCATTCGCCGGCCGTCGACAAGATCGTCGTCGTAAAGAAAGGCGATGTCAGGCGCGCGAAACTCTACTACCTGAAAAAGAAGGTCGGGAAAGAGACGAAAGTTGACGAGAAGATCCAGCAAGTCGAAGGCAGCCAGACGCCGCCTGCGGGAACGGCTCCTCAGGCAGGAGAGGGCGCTTAAGTCATCCGGCTACACCCTGGTAGCGGGCGTCGATGAGGCGGGGCGCGGCCCCCTGGCAGGGCCTGTCGTCGCCGGCGCCGTTGTCTTCAAGGACCTCGACATCAAGTCTGAGATAAACGATTCCAAGAAGTTATCGGCAAAGAAGCGCGAGAAGGCCTTCGCGGAAATATCCGAGAAGGCCTTTGTAGGTATAGGGGTCGTGGACGAGAAGACGATCGACGAGATAAATATCTTCCAGGCGACGCGCAAGGCGATGCTGGAGGCGCTCGCCAAGCTGGAGATGCCCCCGGATTACGTCATAGTGGACGGGCGGATGAAGATCGCCACAAAGTGCCCGGTCAAATGCATCATCGGCGGCGATGCCAAGTGCCTTTCGATAGCCGCAGCTTCGATCGTGGCAAAGGTGACGCGCGACAGGATAATGGCCGAATACGACCGCCTCTATCCGCAGTACGGGTTCAAGCAGCATAAGGGCTACGCGACGCTTTCCCACAAGCGCGCCTTGAGGGTTCACGGCCCGTCAGCGATCCACCGCAACAGCTTCCACCCCAAATTCTGTTGACCGCAATTCCAAACTAGCATATAATATTATCTTAATTATGTTAATCAAATGAAAAAGACCCCGAGGACGCTCAAATATCCCCGTTTAAAGCATGTCCTTTCCGTTGCCAAGGCGCTTGGCATCCCTAGAAAATACCTGGAACTCTACGGTGACTATAAGGCCAAGGTATCGCCCGACATCCTGGACGCTATAGGCCGCCGCAAGAACGGCAAGTACATAGACGTTACCGGTATCACTCCCACGCCGCTCGGCGAAGGGAAGACCGTTACCACGATCGGCCTGTCGATGGCCCTGAACCGGCTCGGCTTGAGATCCGTGGCATGCATAAGGCAGCCGTCATTAGGGCCCGTCTTCGGCATCAAGGGCGGAGGTTCGGGCGGGGGCGCTTCGCAGGTTCTGCCGTCATACGATGCCAATATCCATCTCACGGGCGACAACCATGCCGTCGAGACCGCGCATAACCTTTGCGCGGCTTTCCTCGACAACCACCTGTACCGTGGCAATGCCCTCGATATCGACCTTGAAAAGATATTCTGGCACCGCGTCTTTGACGTCAATGACCGGGCGCTGCGCGCCATCCGGATAGGCGTGGGCGGCGGCAAGGCAGGCGTCGAGCGGCATACGCGTTTCGACATCACGGTCGCAAGCGAATTGATGGCTATTTTGGCGCTCGCGGATTCCGTGCCGGACCTCAAGAAGCGCGTCTCGAGGATAGTGGTAGCGCTGACCAGGGGCGGCAAGAGCGTGACCTGCGCCGACCTGAAGGTGGCGGGGGCGATGGCGGTCCTCCTGAAAGACGCGATCAAGCCGAACCTCCTGCAGACGTCCGAGAACACGCCCTGTTTCGTGCATACCGGGCCGTTCGCCAATATAGCGCATGGGAACTCCTCGATACTAGCCGATAAGATAGGGCTGAAGCTCGCGGATTTTGTCGTGACCGAATCCGGTTTCGGCGCCGATTGCGGCGCTGAGAAGTTTTTCGACATCAAATGCCGGTACAGCGGCCTTAAGCCTGATGCCGCAGTGCTTGTATGCTCGGTGAGGGGGATGAAAGTCCACTCGGGACGTTATGATGTAGCTCCGGGAAGGCCTCTCGATAAGGGCCTTTACAAAGAGAACCTCGACGCCGTAGAGGAAGGCTGCGCCAATCTGGAGAAGCAGATAGAGAACGTGAACATGTTCGGAGTGCCTTGTATCGTAGCCGTCAACAGGTTCAGGACCGATACGCCGCGCGAACTCGATATCATACGCAAAAGGTCGCTGAGGGACGGCGCGTTCGATTGCGTGGTGAGCGACGTTTACAGCCGCGGCTCCGCAGGCGGGGATGAACTCGCCAAGGTAGTCGCGATCGCGAGCCATCACAAGAACCGTTTTAAATTCCTCTATCCGCTCAACGCCTCGATAAAGGAGAAGATAGAGACTATCGCGGCCAAGATATACGGAGCCAGCGGCGTCCGGTATGAGAAGCTTGCGGAAGAGGATATCGCGCTTTACGAGAAGCTGGGGTTCGGGAAGCTGCCCGTCTGCGTCGCGAAGACGCATCTGTCGCTTTCGCACGACCCGCGCTTGAAGGGCAGGCCGCAAGGTTTTGAGCTTCCGGTGATGGATGTCCGGCCTTCGACCGGAGCGGGCTTCCTGTACGCGCTGTGCGGCACGATGATGACGATGCCCGCGTTGCCCTCGCATCCGATAGGCGAGAGGTTCGATATCGACGCGAAAGGGAATGTGAAAGGGTTGATTTAATCCAAAATTCAAAAATCAAATATCAAAATAACAATTATTTTGGATTTTGGTATGTCATTTTGATTTTTAAGTTTTGATTTTTAAATTATCAGGAGCATATATGTATATAGATGGAACGATACGTAATTATTTAGCGGACCTGGCGGCGAGGAAACCGGCGCCCGGGGGCGGAAGCGCCGCGGCGCTCTCGGCAGCGATAGGGTGCAGCCTCATGTCGATGGTGGCGAACTACACAATAGGCAACGCCAAGTATGAGGATGTGTCGCTGAGGGTGAGCTCGATGCTGGAAAAGGCCGAAGCCGCGCGCAGGCGCCTGGAGGCGCTCATCGACGAGGATGTAAAGGCCTATTCTACGCTCTCCACCGCGATGAAAGAATTCAAGAAGGGCTCGTCCGAGCTGGAGGACAGCTTTAAAGAGGCGTTGCAGCCGCCATTCGAGGTCTGCAGGATAGCGAGCGAATGCCTGAGGCTTTGCAAGGACCTCGCTGAATGCGGCAATAAATATCTCATCACCGACGCCGCTATCGCGGCCATCCTGTTTGAAGGAGCGTTCTTTTCGGCGAAGTTCAACGTCTATATCAACCTCAAGGATATCAGAGATACGGAGTTCATCGGCCAGATACACAAGGTGCTGGCTCCCCTCGAGGAGGAGATCCCGGCGCTGAAGACTGATATACTTGAAGCGTGCGAGGACGCGTTATAGTTAGGTTCTTGGTTATAGCTTATAGGTTGCGGATAACGCAATAAGGAGAGGTAAATGGCTGGAAAATTACTGGAAGGGAAGCCGATAGCGGAGAAGATGAAGGCGGCGCTGGCCGAAGAGATCAAGCTGCGCGAGAAGGAATATAAGAAGGTCCCGAAACTTGTCGCGCTCCAGATGGGAGAGAGCCCTTCGTCGGCAGTTTATGTAAAAAACCAGAAGAAGGCAGCCGAGGCGCTCGGTATAACCTATGAGCTGAAGATGCTCGATGACGACATGCCGCAGGAGGAGGCCGAGGCCGCTGTGGCCGAGCTCAACAAGGACGAGGGCGTGACCGCGATGATATTGCAGCTGCCGCTCCCTAAGCAGATAGACGCGAAGCGGCTCATCAGCGCGATAGACCCGGCCAAGGACGCCGAGGGGATGCATCCCCAGAACATCGGCAAGATACTGCTCGGCGGCTACCGCATAGGCCCGTGTACGGCGCTGGCGGTGATGGAGCTTTTGGGATCGACGGGCGTAGACCTCTATGGCAAGGAAGCGGTCGTCGTGGGCCATTCTGAGATAGTCGGAAAGCCCCTGGCGCTCATGCTCCTTAACAAGTTCGTGACGA
>JAFGJL010000071.1 GCA_016929115.1 Candidatus Omnitrophota bacterium
GACCGGTATGACGGCCATATCGTCTAGGACGCCGCCCGAGAATATCGAGATATCGGTGAGAAGATTGCCCATGTGGAGCAGCGCGACGCCGGCCTCTCTTTCGCTGTCGTCAAGAAGCGCCGCCCCGTCCGCGATCCCGGTAAAGACGAGCTCGCTCACGTCGTAGCCGGCGTCGTTGACGCATTTGTGGATGTTCTGGAGGTGGTTGACATCGGCGGTGATGATATACATCTCGCATGAAAGCCGCGACGCGTACAGGCCGGCCGGGTTCTTCACCGGCGGCTGGTCGTCTACGGAAAAGCTGTGCCTGATCCTGTGCAGGACCTCGCGGTCGAACGGCAGCTTTATCGTGCTGGCGACGTTGACGCACCGCTCGATATCGGCCTTCGTCACCTCCCGCCCACGCATCGAGAGCGGGATCATACCCCTCGAACGCTCGCCATTAACGTTCTGCCCGCTGACCGTCACAAAGATGTTCTCCGGCCTGCGGCCGAGTTTCTCCCGAAGTTTCGAGAGCGTCCTGGAGACGGAGCTGACCGCGTCACCCATGTCGACGACAGCGCCGCGCATCACGCCGCGCGACGCGTGGCTCGCGTGCGCGAGGACATTGCAGATATTATCGCCGCCGATCTCGGCAGCCACCGCCGATATCCTCGAAGACCCTATATCAAGTCCGGTTATCATATCGTTATGTTTCGCTTTTCCTATATCCTCTTTTCCTATGAGCCATGAGCTAAGAGCTAAAATTTATCTCGGCCCTATCGCGACGTCGCCGAACCTGAGGTCTATATACTTTATCTTATCGAGCAGGAGGCGCGGGTCCTTGAGCACCTTCTTGAGGAGCGCCAGCCGGTCCTTGAAGCGCTCATACCCTATCCTTACCTCGACGCCGTTCTTCAGGTAGAAGGAGAGGTTCCTGGCGTCGCCGGCGCTGATCGAAGTCAGGCCGTACGCCGCGAGGAACTTCGCCTTATTTATCTCTTTCAAAAGATCCAGCGCGAGCTTCAGGCCCTTCCCTTCGCGCGTCCCGGGCGCCGAGCGCGGGCCTATCTCGACGCCGTTGATGACGGTGAGACCGCCCAGCGATGCCGGATCCGCCTTCCATATCACGATGCCGTCCTCGTCCACGGGATAGAGGCGCGAACTGTTGACGAGCGCGAAAGGCCTCCTGAAATAAGCGAAGACAGCGAGCCTGTCGGGCAGGTCCCGCTTTACTATGATGCATCTGGCGTCCTGGTATCTTTTCTGCAGCGATGCCGCGACCGCCTCGACGTTCACCTGGAAGATATTCTTGTTGCCGTACGCCTTAAGGAGCTCCCTGGCGATCGAGGAGCTCTGAGCCTGGTCGGCGAAGCCCCTCGCCTGGACAGACCTGACCCTGAAGTAGTCCGACTTGTAGAAGAACGCCTGGGCGCACAGGACCACCACAAAAAGAAATACGGCCACGACGGCAAGATTACCCATCTGCCGCGATACGAACTCCCTGACGCCCTTCACGAACGGGGGCACGCCGAACTTCATCTTCTTGAAACCCTTTTTAGTCATCTTTTCACCTGTGGACAGTTCTTGACCGCGTTCTCGACCAATTTAACGCACAGATCGCTGAAGCTGATCCCTTTTGCCGCGGCCGCCTTGGGGAGGAGGCTGCGCTCGGTCATGCCCGGTATGGTGTTCACCTCCAGGACGAAGAGCTCTCCCCTCCCGTCGATCAGCATGTCGACGCGCGAAAACGACCTGCACCCGAGCGCCTTATGCGCCGCCGCGCCCAGCGCCTGGGCCCGGCCGTATGCGCCCTTTTCCACAGGCGCGGGCACGATATACCGCGTATCGGGATCGCTGTATTTAGCCCGGTAATCGTAGATCTTATCCTTTGTGACTATCTCGATGACCGGCAGAGGCTCGTCGTCCAGCATCCCGACCGTAAGCTCCCTGCCGTCTATATACTCCTCCACGACAGCCCTGGCCCCGTACAGGAACGCCTTTTCAATAGCGGCCTTAAGCCCGGCGCGCTCCCTGACGACAGATAGGCCGATGCTTGAGCCTTCGAACTGCGGCTTTATGACAGCCGGCAGCCTGATACTGCTGGTATGGGCCGTGTTGACGCGCCCCTTCTCCAATACCCTGTAGCGCGGGCTCGGTATGCCCTTCTTCGCGAAGGCCTCCTTGGAGGCGATCTTATCCAGGGCAAGGCGCGAGGCCTCGACGCCCGAGCCCGTATACGGTATGCCGGCATCCTCAAGCATCTTCTGGACCGTCCCGTCCTCCCCGAACTTTCCGTGTAGGGCTACGAACGCCGCGTCGATGCCCGAGCTCTTTATCTCGGCGCATGACTCATCCGTCATATCGATGAAAGCGACATCCAGGCCCTCTTCGATGAGCGCGCTGTAAACGGCCCTGCCGGAACGCAGGCTTATCTCGCGCTCATTGGACGGCCCGCCCGCCAGCACCCCTATCTTCCCGAATTCGCTCTTATCCATTCTATATCCCCCAACCTTGTTCCCGCCCCGGCCGGGAACCATGGTTCCCGGCCGGGGCGGGAAATGGCGCACCCTACCTCAGCACCTCTATCTCCAATTCAAGCGGGATATGGTAACTCTCCATCACTTTCTTTTTGATAAATTCTACCAGACTCAAGACGTCTTTACAACTCGCTTCTTTTTTCCGGTTAATGATGAAGTTGGCGTGCCTTTCCGAGACTTCGGCCCCGCCCACCCTCTTGCCTTTGAGGCCTAGCGTATCGATCATCTGGCCGCATGTGAACTGCGAATCCGGCGGGTTCTTGAAGACGCAGCCCGCGCTCGGCGCGTCCAGCGCCTGTTTCTGTTTCTTCATCTTCAGGAATTGCGAGCACCGCGCCTTCAGCGTCTCCTTATCCTCCTTATGCAGATCAAAAGCTGCTTCGAGGATGATGACGTCGCGCAGGCTCGAAGACCTGTAGCCGAATTTTATACCATTCCGCCTGATCACCCTTATATTGCCGCTATGGTCCATCACCTTGACGGACGCGACGAGGTCGCCGATGTTCTTGTAAATGGGGCTGTTCCAGCCGCCCGCGTTCATCCTAACCGCCCCGCCTATCGTGCCGGGTATGCCTATAAGGGACTCCAGCCCGCCAAGGCTCTTGGAGCAGCAGAGCCGGACCAGTCCCGAGACGGCTACGCCCGCGCCCGCGCGCACCTTCGTCCCCGCGACCGTGACCTTCTTGAAGGAGCCGGATCCCAGATGGACGACGATGCCCCTGTATCCCTCATCGCTCACCAGAAGGTTTGTGCCGCCGCCGATGATAAAGAGGGGTATCCTGTTCTTCCGGGCATACTTCACGAGCTTCTTAAGCTGGGCTGCGTCGGCCGGCTCGACCCAGAGGTCGGCCGGGCCGCCTATCCTGAAAGACGTATGCCTGGCGAGGCGCTCGCGCGGCCGCACCGCGCCCTTCACCGCCTCCTTCAACTCCGTTATCAGCTCCCGCTTCATGCAGCCTTCACCCCGTTCAGCCTGTCGGAAAGTTCGTCCGCCACGTTCTTTATGTCCCCTGCCCCGAGCACCACTATCATATCGCCCGCTTTCTTTATGCCCATGACATAATCGGCGATATCGTTCTTATTCATCATCACCACGTCCTCCACCCCGTTGTCCCTGACCCTGTCGTAGATGCTCCTTACGGAAACGCCCTCGATCGGCGCCTCGCTCGCCGCGTAGATGTCGGTGAGTATCAGCTTATCGACGCCGGCGAAGCAGCGGCCGAAATCGTCGGCCATAAAGAGGGTGCGCGTATACCGGTGCGGCTGGAAGATGGCTATGACCCTCTTCTCCTTCCAGTTCCTGCACGCATCGAGGACAGCCCTTATCTCCGTCGGGTGGTGGGCGTAATCGTCGATGAGCATTATGCCGCCGGTATTTGCCCTGAGGTGGAACCTCCGCTTGGTGCCCGTGAAATCCTTTATCGCCGCCGCCGCCTCGTCAAAACCGAGGCCGAGGTTCAGCCCGACGAGAAGGCACGCGAGCGCGTTCAGCACATTATGTCTGCCGGGTATCCGCAGCTCGGCCCTGCCCAGCCGCCTGCCCTTGTACACGCAGCCGAAGGCCGTCGAAAACTCGCTCATGGTAAGATCGACGGGGTGTATGTCGGCGGACTCCGAAAAGCCGAAGCTCTCCTTGCGGCCGGCGTAGCGCGCCAGCGCGTTCCCGGCGTTCGCGTCGGCCTCGCAATAATAGACGGCGCCGCCCGGCCTCGTGTTGTGCGCGAACGCGGCATACGACGACAGGACATCGTCGAGCGTCTTGTAGTAATCGAGGTGCTCGAGCTCGACATTGGTGATGACCGAGTGGAGCGGGTTCAGGTGCAGGAACGAGGCGTCGCTCTCATCCGCCTCGGCCACGAAGTATCTTCCCCTGCCGAGCTTTGCGTTGCCTTTAAAGAGGTCTATCTCCCCGCCGATGATGGCTGTCGGGTCGAGGCCGCACTTCTCCAGCATGACGGAGACGAGCGATGTCGTCGTCGTCTTGCCGTGGGTTCCGCTTATGGCGATGCCGTCCTTCCTGTTGAAAAGCTCGGCCAGCATCTCGGCCCTTTGCGCGATAAAGAGGTTCCTGTCCAGCGCCTCGGCAAACTCGGGATTATCGCCGGTTATGGACGAGGAATAGACGACAAGCTCTGTCTGCGGCCCGACGTTCGACCTTTTGTGGCCCTCGAATACCTTGACGCCCTGTTCTTCGATCTTTTTTGTGATGTCGTTCAGCTTCGCGTCCGAGCCGGATATCTTATAGCCCATCCGGGCCAGTACCAGCGCGATGCCGCTCATCCCGATGCCGCCCACGCCGACGAAATGGATGCGTTTTTTCTCGAGCAGCCGCCTCGAACGTTTCGCGAGGCGCAGCACTTGCGAAGCCAGGACATCGGACGCCTCGGGGCATCCCAGGCGCCGGCTCGCTTCACCCATGGCATTTAGCCTTACTTTATCGTTGAGCAAGCCGGTGATCGCCTCCTTGACGAGAAGGTCCGAGAGATCCCTTTCTTTTATCATGAGCGCGGCGCCCGCCTTTTCGAATACGCGGCCGTTCTCCTCCTGATGGCTCAGGGCGAACGGATACGGGACGGCGATGACCGGCTTTCCGAAGAACGCCAGCTCGAAAAGCGCCGACGAACCCGAACGCGTCACCGCCAGGTCCGACGCGCTGTAGGCCTCTTCGATCCTGTCTATGAACGAATAGACCCTGTGCTCTACGCCGGAGCCCTTATATGTATCAAGGGTCCTCTCATAATCCTTGGCGCCCGTGATGTGGATGACCTGCAGGGCTGCCTTTATCCTCCCGTCGAGTCCCGCGAACGCCGCCGAGAAGACCTCGTTCAGCCGGCGCGAACCCTGGCTTCCGCCTATGACGAGGACGGTGAATCTCCCCTCCGCGAGTCCGAAGGCCTTCAATGCCCTCTGCCGGTCATGGCTGAAGAGCTCCGGCCTTATGGGGTTGCCGGTCAGGACCGCCTTTTTCGCGTCGGGGCCGAGCCGGTCCACCGTCCCGCCGAAACTTACGGCTATCACATCGGCCATCCTGAAGAGCGATCTGTTGGCGCGGCCCGGGACGACGTTCTGCTCATGTACGAGCACCGGCACCCCGAACAACCGGCTCGCGATGGCCACCGGGCTCGAGAGGTACCCGCCGAAGCCGACGGCCACATGCGGCCTGTATGAAAGGACCGTAAAGACGGACCGGAGCAGGTCCCGGAATAATAACGCGGCGAACGGTATAAACGCAAGCGACGGCCGATACGGCAGCTTGTTCGTAGAAAGAAGACGGAATGCGAAGCCCTCCTTCTCGAAGACCCTTCTATCGAGGGCTTTATTGCTCCCTACGAAGAGGATATCACAGTTCCGCTGCCGCTCGCGCAGGCGCCGCGCGAGCGCTATCGCCGGGAAGATGTGGCCTCCCGACCCGCCCGCCGCGATAATTACCTTTATTGTGCTGTTATCTTTCACCGGCGAATGACCTCCGATGTCTTGGCTACATTAAGTATGACGCCGACCGCCATGAGGTGGAAGACCAGCGCGGTGCCGCCGTAACTGATGAACGGGAGCGGCAGCCCCTTCGTGGGCAGGAGCCCCGAGACTACTCCGATATTCACGATCGCCTCGAACGCTATGAGCGAGACGATGCCGAAGCACAGGAACCTCAGGAAGTCGTCCTCTGCGCTGAACGCTATCCTCATCCCCTGCCAGACGAATATCATGAAGAGGACGACGACGCACGCCGCCCCAAAAAACCCCAGCTCCTCACCTATGATGGAGAAGATGAAATCGGTATGCGACGCCGGGAGGTAAAAAAGCTTCTGCCGCGACTGGCCGAGCCCCACGCCGAAGAGGCCGCCGGAGCCGAGCGCCACGAACGACTGTATGATCTGGAAGCCGACGCCGCGCTTGTCCGCCCAGGGGTTCAGGAACGCGAGCATGCGCTTCTTGCGGTACGGCGCGCTGAAGATGAGCGCATATAGCGCGGGCAGGCCTGCCAAAAGAGACGCCGCTATATGCAGGATGCTGACGCCCGAGGCAAAGAGCATCAGAAGCCCTATTGCCACGACCGCGATGGCAGTCCCGAGGTCCGGCTCTGCCAGCACCAGCACCGCGATACCCCCTATGACCATCATGGGCGGCACATAGCCTTGCCAGAAGCTCTTCATCACGTTTTTCCTGCGCGCGGCAAAATCGGCGATGTATATTATGACCGCGAACTTCGCGAATTCCGACGGCTGGAAATTGAGGGGCCCCAGCTTGAACCAGCGCCGCGCGCCGCCAGCCTCCCTGCCGAGATGCGGCACGAGCACCAGAAGGAGCATGAGCGCCGAAAAGAAGATGAGCGGCTTGGAGAAGCGCCTCAGCTTCTGCATGTCGACTGCCATGACGCCGAGCATCATCGCGATCCCCAGGACGAGGTAGATGAGGTGGCGCTTCAGGTAGAAGAAGTTGTCGCCCATCTTCTCGCCGGCGTATATGGCGCTCGCCGAATAGATCATCACCACGCCGACCGCGAGCAGTACCGCCACGACGACGAAGAGTGATGACCTGATGTCCCTTTCCTTCATCATTTTATCAGCCTCTACCGGCCGTTTCCCTGACCGCCATGACCGCTTCCCTGAAAGCGTCGCCGCGGTGTTTATAGTCCCTGAACATATCGAAGCTCGAGCACATCGGGGAAAGCAGGACGATGTCTCCCGGGCGCGCGGACTTGCGCGCCGCCTCGACCGCGTCCTCCATGCTGCCCGCTTCGGAGACGTCGACCGCGCCGCCGAGCTGGCTTCTTATCTTCTCTTTCGCCTCGCCGATCAGGATAAGGCGCTTCACCTTCTCACCGACAAGATCGCGTATGGCTCTATAATCGCTTTTCTTGTCCTTGCCGCCCGCTATGAGTATGACAGGCCTCTCGAAAGACTCAAGGGCCCGGTAAGTCGAATCCACCGTAGTCCCCTTGGAATCGTCTATATAGTCAACGCCGCCGATCGTCGCGACAGGCTCGCACCGGTGCGGCAGGCCCTTGAAGCCGCGGATCGTCCCGCTCATAGAACGGCCGCTTACACCGGCCAGGCTGGCGACAAGCGCCGATGCCAGGACGTTCTCCAGGTTATGAACACCCTTAAGCGGTATTTCGGCCGCTTTGCAGGCCTCTTCTTCCTTGCCGGGCACAGCGTATACTATCGCGCCGCTCTTTACGTACGCGCCGTTCATTTTTTCCGACTTGCTGTACCAGAGAACGCGGGAACGCGCTTTGTCCTTCAAGGGCCTCAGGTTCGCGGCATCGTGGTTCAATATGAGGAAGTCGCCCTTATCCTGGTTGGCGAATATCTTCATCTTTTCGTTAAAATAATCCCCGAATGCCTTATACCGGTCAAGATGGTCATCGGTCACATTAAGGATGGCGGCGATCTGCGGCCTGAACTTTTCGATGCGCTCAAGCTGGAATGAGCTGACCTCGATAACGACCCACGTATCTTTCTTTATGCGCGGTATCTCGCCGCAAAGGGAATTACCTATATTGCCGCAGACGACCGTATCCTTGCCGCCCTTTTTCAGGATCTCGCCGATGAGGGTCGTCACGGTGCTCTTGCCGTTCGTCCCGGTGATTGCGATTATCCTGCCTTTGCAAAACCTGTAGCCGAGCTCAAGCTCGCTCACGACCGGGATCTTGTGTTTTAGCGCCCACCGCAGGGCCGGCGACGAATCCTCGACGCCGGGGCTCAATACGACAAGGTCGCTTTCTTTTATGAACTCTTCCGTGTGGCGTCCAAGCTCGAAAGCGGCGCCGCGCTTCTCCAGCCCCTTTATCGAATCCCTTAGTCGGGCGCTGTCTTTGGCGTCGGTCCCGCGCACCCGCGCGCCCAAGCCGCATAACAGCGAGACAGCATTCATCCCGCTATTGCCCAGCCCTATGACCGTGACAGTTTTATTTTTCAGGTCCATTGCGCACCTACTGCAACTTTAGCGACGACATGCTCAACAACGCCAGCATTATCGCGATGATCCAGAACCTCGCTGTTATCTTCGACTCCGACCAGCCCAACACCTGAAAATGGTGGTGTATCGGGGACATCAGGAAAAGCCGCTTCCCCGTCAATTTATACCACGCTACCTGAAGGAGCACTGACATAGCCTCTATCACGAAGATACCCCCTACGAGGAACAGGAGCAGTTCCTTTTTTATAAAGACAGAGACGACGCCTATCGCGCCGCCGAGCGCAAGCGAACCCGTATCGCCCATGAATACGCTCGCAGGATACGAGTTGTACCATAAAAAGCCGAGCCCCGCCCCGACCATCGCGGCGCAGAAGACCGCCAGCTCGCCCGAGCCCGGCACGTAGAAGAGGTTGAGATAGTAGCAGAACTTCACGTTACCGATCACATAGCTCAGTATGGCGTAACTGAACGCCGCTATGACGGTGCACCCTATCGCCAGCCCGTCGAGCCCGTCGGTGAGGTTTACGGCGTTGCTCGAGCCCGCGATGACGAGGATGATGAAAAGGATATAAAACAGGCCGAGGTTCATGACAAGGTCCTTGAAGAACGGGACGCTTAAAGTGGGCTGTATCCGCGTGAAGTGCATCACAAATAACGCTATGGCGATGCCCAGAAGGACCTGGCCCAGCAGTTTAGGCTTTGCCCTCAGGCCGAGGTTCCTCTTCTTTATTATCTTTATGTAGTCGTCGGCAAAGCCGACGAGGCCGAGCCAGAGGAACGAACCTAGCGTCACCAGGACATACTTGTTGATAACGTCCGCCCACAGGAGCGTCGAGATCACGATAGCGCCGACTATGAGGATCCCCCCCATGGTCGGGGTGCCCTCCTTATGCTTGTGCAGGCCGTAGATCGTCTCGACGTGTTCCTTCCTGATGTTCTGCCCGAACTTGAGCCTCTTGAGCCATTCGATCACGAAGGGGCCGGCTATCACAGAGATCAGAAAGGCCGTGATGGCGGCCATGGCCGCGCGAAAGGTTAGATACCGGAAGACGTTAAAGCCTCCCCACCAGTCATGCAGAGGATACAACAAATAATAAAGCATTTTTCAGCCTTTCGCCCGAACTCCCAACTCCTAACTCCCAACTCCCAACTTTTTTATAACTTCCTCCATCCTCATCGCCCGCGAGCCTTTGATAAGGACGGCGTCGCCTTTCTTCGCCACGCGCTTCAATATGGCGGCGACCCCGTCGTGCGTCAGGCAATGCCACGACCTGTCTTTCTGCATGCCTCGCGCCCTCGCTTCAGCAAGGGTATGCCGCGACAGCGTGCCGAACGTGATCATGCCGGACGCGGGGGAGCGCGCTATATCCGCGCCTATCGCCCTGTGGAGATGGGCGCTCTTCCTGCCGAGCTCGAGCATGTCGGCGCTCACGACCCAGCGCATCCTCGCCGGATAAGCCGCGAGCGCCTCAAGCGCGCTCTTCATCGACAGCGGGTTAGAATTGTAGCAGTCGTCGATCACGCTGAGGCCGCCGACCTCGACGAGGTTCAGGCGCCTGTTGGCCGGCGCATATGACTTTAACGCCTTTCTGGCCGCGCCGTACGACACCCCGAACTGCGCCCCAACCGCGACAGCGGCGAGCGCGTTGTAGATGTTGTGCCTGCCCAGAAGGCGCAGCTCAAATCCCTTTGCGCCGTTGACGTCGAACCTTAACCGCTCCCCACGCGCCGAGACGCCTCCGGCCGCGTAATCGTTCGACTTCTTGAAGCCGCAGAGGATCGTCACATACCGGCTGTCTTTTATGCGCGCGAGGAACGGGTCGTCGCCGTTCAGGACGATCTTGCTCCAGCGCCCAAGCGATGTGACGAGCGATCTCTTTTCCCTGAAGACCCCGACGAGATCCCGCAGGAACTCCAGATGCGAATGGCCGACGTTCGTGATGACCGCCATGGTAGGCCTCGCTATCCCGGCCAGCGCCCTTATCTCCCCGGCGTGGTTCGTCCCGAGCTCAAGGACGCACATCTCATGCCGGGCGGTAAGCTTGAGCAGCGTCTGCGGCACGCCTATATGGTTGTTCTTAGTCCCCTCGTTCTTCAGGACTTTATAGCGCCGCGAGAGTACCTCCCATATCATCTCCTTGGTCGTCGTCTTGCCGTTAGAGCCCGTGACGGCGATGACAGGGATGTCGAACTTCATCCGGTGGAAGCGCGCGATATCCTGTAAGGCCTTCGTGGTATCGCCGACCTCTATGACGACCTTGCGGCCGGCGGCTATCGGCTTTCCCCTGCCGCGAAGGACGATGGCGCCGCAAGCCCCTCTCCTCAGTGCCTCACGGGCAAAATCGTTGCCGTCGAAATTCGGCCCATTGAGGGCTATGAAGAGGCTGCCCTTTTTGATACCGCGCGAATCGGTCGATATCTTAGACGCGTCGACGCCTGCGGCGGGATCCCCGGAAAGCAGCCTTCCTCCAGTCGCCGTTACTATATCGCTGACCTTCATACCTTCTCTTTCAAGATCGACCGGGCCACCTGCTTATCATCAAAGGGCAGCACCTTACCCTTGACGATCTGGTATTTTTCGTGCCCCTTGCCGGCTATCACCACTATCGAGCCTTCCGAGGCGAGCGACAACGCTTTCCGTATCGCCGCGCGCCGGTCCACTACGATATCGTAATTAGAGAAGTCGTCCCCGATCCCCCGCTCTATCTCGCCTATGATCTCGGCCGGCTCCTCGAAACGCGGGTTGTCCGACGTGATGATGACCCTGTCGGAGAACGAGCACGCGACCTGTCCCATCAGCGGCCGCTTCGAACGGTCCCTGTTGCCGCCGCATCCGAAGACCGTGATGATCCTCATGTCCTTCGCGACATCCCGCAAAAGGCTCAATATGTTATGCAGGGCGTCCTGGGTATGGGCGAAATCCACGAAGACCTTAAAGGGCTGGCCGGCATCGACCGGCTCGAGCCTCCCCGGGACCGCGCCGAATGTCTCCACGCCTTTCTTCACGGCGCCCAGGCCTATGCCGAGCGCGAGAGCCGCGGCCGCGGACGCCAGTATGTTCGATATATTGTGCTTTCCGATGAGCGGCGTCTCTATCCCGACAGAGCCTTCCGGCGTGACGAGCGTAAAGCCCGAGCCGCGCATGGAAAGGGCCATGCCGGCGGCGCGCACATCGGCCTTCGGCGACAGGCCGTAGGTCAGCGCCCCGCCCTTTATCTTTCCTTTAAGGCCCGCGACCTTTTTATCATCCAGGTTCAATATCGCGACGCCGCCCTTCCTCAACCGGCCGAATATCTTAGCCTTGGCGGCAAAATAGTTACGGGCGGTCTTATGGTAATCGAGGTGGTCGCTCGTCATGTTCGTGAAGACGGCCGCGTCGAAAAGTACGGGCTCGACCCTGCGCTGGTCAAGCGAATGGCTCGACACCTCCATGACGCATACATCCACCCCCGAGTCCCTCATCCCCGCCAGCACAGATTGTAACTCGAGCGGGCCGGGCGTCGTGTTCCTGGCCGGCGTTTCCCTCCCCTTAAAGCGGTAATTGATGGTCCCGATGACGCCGGCCTCTTTTCCGGCGCAACGCAGGATCTTCTCGATGATATACGTGACTGTCGTCTTGCCGTTCGTGCCTGTGACCCCCACCATCTTCATCGCCTTTGAGGGATGGCCGTAGAGATTATCGGCGATGGCCGGAAGCGCGGCCCTTGAAGGACCCAGGATCACCTTGGCGACGCCTGCCGGAGCTTCAAAATCCTTCTCGGCCGCGACTGCCGCCGCGCCTTTCTTGATCGCGTCCCCTATGAAGGCGTAGCCGTCAGCCTCATGCCCTTTAACGGCGACAAAGAGATCTCCTTTAGAGACCTTCCTGGAGTCATCCGTGACACCGCGCACCCTGAGTGCGGAGATACCGGCCTTAGCGCTGTATTTTACGCCTTTTAATATATCTTTCAGCCTTATCATGCCCTTCATGACGCCCCTTATCGCTTTGCCCTCAGATACTTGAGGGTCTGGTCGGCCACGTTCCTGAAGACAGGCGCCGCGACATCGCCGCCGTAATATACCACGCGCGGCTCGTCGACGCACACGGCGATCGCCATCGCCGGTTTCTCGGCCGGCACGAACCCTATGAACGACGCCGTGAACTTGTCGTGGGAATAGCCGCC
The DNA here is from genome assembly GCA_016929115.1 of Candidatus Omnitrophota bacterium. Lineage (GTDB taxonomy): Bacteria > Omnitrophota > Gorgyraeia > 2-01-FULL-45-10 > 2-01-FULL-45-10 > JAFGJL01. Next base: position 12,602 of record JAFGJL010000071.1, read on the forward strand.
GCTCGGCTCTACCTTCTGCCCCGTTCCGGTCTTCCCGCCGGTCGTGTACTCTTCTATCTTCGCCTTCCTCCCCGTGCCATTATCCACGACGCCTTTGAGGATGTAGCGCATCAGCGCGGCCGTCTCGGGAGTGATGACCTTCCTCCTCACTATGGCCGGAAATTCCTTGACCGTCTCTCCCTTTTCGTCGATTATCGCCTTCACGATACGCGGCCTCACAAGATACCCGTTATCCGCGATGACGGAGATCGCGCACGCGAGCTGCATGGCGGTCACCGTCACTTCCTGGCCCATCGGTATGGCGTTCATGCTTATCTTTGACCACTTCGACGGCGGCCGCGCTATGCCCGCGACCTCGCCCGGGAGATCGATGCCGGTCGTATCGCCGAAACCGAACGCCTTTACGTACTTGTACATCCGCTCCGGGCCCAGCAGCGACGCGGCCTTGATAGTGCCGATATTACTGGATTTCTCGATCACTTGCTTGAAGGTGAGCGTCCCGTACGGATGGACGTCGTGCAGCGTCTTGCTGCCGATCTTGTACTCGCCGTTCTCGCAGAAGAACGTGTCGTTTAAGGAGACCGCCTTCTCCTCGAGAAGGCCGCTGGCGGTGATGACCTTGAAGACGCTGCCCGGCTCGAAGAAATCGTTTATCGCGCGGTTGCGTACCGAATCGGCGGGCCTGCGGCCGTGATCGTTCAGGTCGAAGTTCGGGAAATTGGCGAGTGCGAGTATGTCGCCGTTCTTCGGGTTCATGACGACGATCGAAGCGCCCTTGGCGTGGTACTTATCGTACATCTTGAAGAGCTCGCGCTCGGCGATGTTCTGGATGACCTCGTCGATGGTCAGTACGAGGCTGTGGCCGTTCTTCGGAGGGATGAATTCGTTCTGGTACGACTGCAGCAATTTCCTCCTCGCGTCCTGCGCCGAGATGAGGCAGCCGCTCTTGCCCTTGAGATAGCGGTCGTTTAAAAGCTCGAGGCCCTCGAGGCCTTTATTGTCTATGTCCACGGCTCCCATGATATGGCAGGCTAGGCTGGAGTTCGGATAGAAACGCTTCGACTCCTTGACAAAGTCGACGCCTTCGATCTTAAGGCCTTTTACGCGGCTGGACTCAGCCGGAGTGACCTTGCGCTTTATCCATACGAAGGCCTTGTCGCGCCTCAGGCGGGCGTAGACATCGCCTGCGCTCAGGTTGAGCGCGGCCGCGAGGCGTATGGCCGCGTCGCGCTTGTCGTCCATTATCCGGGGATTCGCGTATACGGAATCGGTGTTAAAATTGACCGCGAGGACCCGCATCCGGCGGTCGAATATGGTGCCGCGTTTGGGGGGCAGCTCTATCTCGACTATGTGCTGCTGGTTGGCTATGCGGGCATAAAAGGAGTGCTTGACCGTCTGAAGATAGAGGAGGCGCAACAAGAGGAAAGTCAATAGCAGAAAAAAGGCGACGAAGACCGCCGTCTGGCGTGCCCTAAGGATTCCGCTGTGCACGAATTGGAGACTTCCTTAACGCGAGGTAATCGTGTCTCGTTATCGCATTACACAAAGCGGGAACAGCTTTCAGACGCCGTACCCTGCGCGAACCTGCGTTTCACGCAAGGCCAAAACGTGACCGATAACGAGGTAACTATTTCATCCCGGCATCGCCGGGTATCTATTTTTCTTTCGCGAAAGCTTCCGCGCCTATGCCGAAGAACTCAAAGAACCCGGTCAGGAAGGATCTCTTCTCCACCGCCGCCGTCCTCAGGCGGGTCGCGCTCTTTGCGCCGGCCTTCGCCATCCTGATGGGGGAAGGCGTCCCCTTGACGATCTGCGCCCTTTTGGGGTACGCCACTTCTATCTTCTGCGCGAGGAGGGCGTTCTCCAGACGGGAAGGCGCCTCCAAATTGTTTACATTATATCCCGCACGCGCTCTTCGGTCAAGCATATACTTCAGGGCCGCTTCCTTGCAATCTATCGAGTAGCTCAACTTTACGAGCTCAACCTGTTGATGCACATATAAAAGGGATATGGCAACCGCAACGATTATCGATAATAACCATTTTGAAAGTTTCATATCGCCTAACCTTTTTGGGCCACTCGCATCTTGGCACTTCGCGCGCGCGGATTCGACGCTACTTCCGCCTCGGACGGACGTAGCGGCTTCTTCGTGATAATGCTCAAGATACCTTGCTTTTGGTACTCTTTAAATAAATTCTTTACGATGCGGTCCTCGAGCGAGTGAAATGATATGACCGCGATCCTTCCGTCTTTTCTGAGAAGCGGCACAACTCGCTTGAGCCCCTCCTCCAGCGCCTTGAGCTCATCATTGACAAATATCC
>JAFGJL010000072.1 GCA_016929115.1 Candidatus Omnitrophota bacterium
CGCCGTTCATACTGCGGCAGCGTCAGCAGCAGTTCGCCCGTTTTGTCGCGCAGCGCGTCGCGGATGCCGCCCTCGCCGAATATTCTGCGGTAGACCGCTCTTTGGGCCGCTTCCATCTCCTTGATATTGGACGAGGCCTTGGCGTCGTCCTTATACAGCAGCTTATCCTCGAGCCAGCAGCGGACCATGTCTTCGCGGTTATACTCGTATTCTCTCAGGACGCTCGCCAGGTGCTCCGACAATTGCCACGCCCGCCTTGAATAGTCGGCGCTTTCGGCCCCGGACGCATCGTAAAGGTAGTTGAGGAGAGGCCCGATCTCCGGCTCATCGCGACGGCTGCCCAGGAGCAGGGAGAGGACGAGGAACTGGTATTTTTCGGATTTGAGCAGGCGGGGTTTCTTCTCTCCGGGATCACAGGACGCGAGGATGTTCCACAGCCCTTTTTCCAGGTAGGGATAATCGATATTGGCGGCGACGGTGTTGCGCGAGGCGATCTCCATCTGGAGCCACTTCGCCACGTTAGGATTGACGACCATGACGACCGGCTTGATGAAGGGATCGCGGCCCAGGGATCCGCCGCGCAGGTCATCGGCGAGCTTCCCGGCAAGGGTTTCGATATGATCGCTATAGCAAAGCTCTATTCCCATGTTCTTGGCTGAGGGGATTACAGGCCTTTAAGGAATGCCCTTATGCCTTCCGTATAATCTTTTTTCGAATCCAGAAAAGCGGTATTGTGGCCGCCGCGCAATTTAAGGAACTTCTTAGGCTCGGCCGCCGCGTCGAAGAGCTTCTGCCCGAGGGAGAAAGGCACGATCTCATCGTCTATGCTATGCATTATAAGCTTCGGGCATGAAACATCCTTTATCTTGGACAGGGAATCGAACCTGCTGGAGAATATGAAATGCGGCAAGAAAGGATATGCTATCGCGGCCATGTCCTTTACCGAGCTGAAGGCCTCTTCGGTGATGAGCGCCTTTACGGGCATTTTGCGCGCGAGATCTATGCCGACTGCCCCGCCGATGGATTCGCCGTAAACTATGACGGCATCTGCCGGGACATTCTTTTCCCCGGTCACATACTCATAAGCGGCCGCGGCGTCTTTGTAGAGGCCGGCCTCATCCGGCACCCCCTCGCTTTTTCCGTAACCGCGGTAATCGAAGATGAAGACGCTGAGGCCCAGGTCGCGCAGCATGGACAGCTTCTCTATCCTGTGGCTGATGTTCCCAGCGTTACCGTGGCAAAAGACGACCGTAAAGGCGGCCTTGCCGTTCGGGATGAACCACCCGTGGAGCCGTTTGCCGTCCGAAGTCTTTAGATAGACCTCTTCGTAAGGCATGCCCGCCGCCTCGGGCGTGCTGAACATCGCCTTCATCGGAAAATATATGCTGTGCCGTTCGATGTATCTTATGCCGGCCAGCAAAATAACCGCCGATAAGATGGCCCAAAGGAATATCTTCATAGCTATATGTTAGAGGACGAACTTCTTGTCTTTAGCAAGGGGGTGTTTTTGGATCTCTTTATGCAAGGCGCGGGATACGCCGGGTTTGCGCAGCTTATAATACATGTAATGCTTATAACCCTCTACGCCGGGCTGGTCGAACGCGTTCACATTTAGGAGCTCGCCCTCGAAGGCGGTAGCCATCTCGAAGAAATAGATGAGCCCGCCCCAATAATACGGGGATATCTCCGGCATGGTTATCGCGCAATTGGGCCTCGATTCGCTGCTCAACGACCATTCGGTCGCTTCTCCGGCCAGCGAAAGCAGCTTAGAATAGCTCACTCCCGAAAGAAAGCCGTTGCCGGCCGGTACCTTTATGTCGCGCCTGAATTTTTTCACCTTTATGAAGGTGACCGTCTTGTTGTTCTCGCCCTCGACGTTGTTCTGGTGTATGGAATGCAGGTCCGACGTCCCGCGCGACGGGACGGGTGTCCTGCCGACGTTGGCTATCCTGGACCTGTCCCGGAGCCAGAACTCCGATCCGTCCGCGGTCCGCAATATCCTCCTGTGATACTTTTTACCCAGGCTTTCGGCCAAGAGCTGCGAATACCACTCTGCCGTGGACTTGAGTGTCTCGGAGAACGGCATAAGGACAGCTATCGTCTTGCCCTTCTTCCTGTAGAGGATGTTATTAAGCACGGCGTACATCAGGGCGGGGTTCTCGAAAAGGTCTTTGGAAACACACCGCGCCGCCATCGCCTGCGCGCCCCCGAGGAGGTGCCTGACGCTCACGCCCATGACCGCAAGATGGATAAGCCCTATATTGAGCTCGGAATACCGCCCGCCCACACCTTTCGCAAGGGGCAAAGAATAGAAACCCAGCGGGTCCTTCGCGTGCTCTTCGCTGACCTCCCTCCGCAAGGCGCCTGCCCTCAGGTCGGTGATGGCGAACACGTGGCGGCCGAAGCGTTTGCCGACGCCTTTTTTGAGCCATGACTTCGTGACCGCAAAGGCCGACTTCGTCTCTGTCGTCTCACCGGACTTTGAGATGACTATGACGAAAGTCTTCTTCGGATCCAGTTCGCCCAGAAGAGCGCCGATGGTATCGGGGTCCAGGTTGTTCCCCTCGAAATATATCCGCGGCCTCTTGCCGCGCAAAGAGGCGAACTCATTGTGGTACGGGGAACAGAGCGCGTCCTGGGCCGCCTTTATGCCAAGATACGAGCCGCCTATGCCGAGCGAGATGACGTTCTCGTAGCGCGAGGCTATCTCATCGCCAAGACGTTGGACCTGGTCGATCATGACCCTGCTCTTGAAGGGTAAACGCACCCACTCAAGGTTGAGGCTTGTCCTGTTATGGACATCGGCTATAAGGCGCTGAAAATGCCCGAAAGCCTTCTCCGCGCCGGCGAACGCTTTCTCAAGGTCATCTTTCGCGACACCGTGGCGCTTGCCGACGTTGGCGCTAAGCATGTTATTGAAATCGAACCGTATCCGTTCCATAAGCCCTTATTGTGCTAAGAAAATTCGGGGATGCGCTCGTATCCTGCGTGCCGCACGGTACGCATCGATCCCGCTCGCATCCCCTAGAAACTTATTTCTTCAACGAAACGACCGCTTTTTCGTTCGCGGTGGTGCTGAAAACGAGCCTTGCGGGGCATCCGGCCGGGCAGGTCGTCGCGTACATATAGCGGATATCGATATTCTCGGCGACAAATTTTGCCGTGATGTTCTTGAGAGCTCCGATCTTGTTCTCGAGCTCGACGATCACGACCTCGCTCTCCTTGACTTCCTTATAGCCCTTCTTCTGAATAGCCTCTTTCGCGCGAAGGTTGTCGTTCGTGACTATCATTATCTTCGCGACACCATCCGCCCCGGAATAGCCGGCAACTGCCTCGATGTTTATCCCGTGATCGGAGACCAGCTTCGCTATATCGGCCAGTATCCCGACCTTGTTCTTTTCCGTTACGACTATTTCCTTGCCTATATTTACCGCTTTCACCATAACCGCCTCCTTTACTTTGCCTTCCTTAAAACAAAAAAGCAACCCCTTCCTTCGAGAGTCGCCTAGATCAATTCACCATATTTTGTCTCCATATAGCACCTATTACTATAATATTATAATACTAATACCAACCTCCTGCAAACCTTTTAATTGTAGCATAGAGGGAGAGACACGCCCCTGTATTACGTGCGGGCGTGCCTCGAGCTCTCCAAGCTATTCATCGAGGAGGGAAAGCGGAACAGATATGTTCATGCTTTCCCGACGAGATGAATAGCGTGCGATCGCTCTCCTCGCCTGACTCAGATGCGATCGCACAGCCATTCTGAGCGAAGCGAAGAATGGCGGAGAGGGAGAGATTTGAACTCTCGATACCAGCTTTCACCAGTATGGCGGTTTAGCAAACCGCTGCCTTAAACCGGGCTAGGCTACCTCTCCGATCTTTACCGCCACACCTCAAAGATAAGGGCATCGCCCTATACTACTGACCGTTTTTTTTTAAAAAACTCCTGTATAAGGGAACGAGCCTCTGCCCTTAACACCCCTCTTATA
>JAFGJL010000073.1 GCA_016929115.1 Candidatus Omnitrophota bacterium
CACAACAATTCATAATTCATAATGTATAATTTATAATTCATAACTTTTATGGAGTCGTTATGATCAGGCGGCCGGCGGTCGCGGGACATTTTTATCCTGGTTCCGAAAAGTCTCTCCTTAAAGAGGTCGAAGACCTGGTCGACAGGGGCGCGAAGAAGGAGAAGGCTCTCGGCGTCGTCTCCCCGCACGCCGGCTACATGTTCTCAGGGCCCGTGGCGGGCCGGGTCCTCTCATCCATCGCGCCCAGATCCACTTACGTTATCATGGGGCCGAACCACACGGGCATGGGCGAGAACTTCAGCCTTTCGGCGGCCGAGGCATGGAAGACGCCTCTCGGCGAGGTCAAGGTCAACGCGGCTCTCGCGCAGAAGATACTCGAAATATCAAAGAACATCGTCCCGGACAACGCCGCGCACATGGGCGAACACTCCATCGAAGTGCAGCTGCCGTTCCTGCAGGCCCTTAACAAGGACTTCTCGTTCGTCCCTATCGTCATAGGGCACGCCGGGATCGCGACATATAAGGCGGTGGGCAAGGAGCTCGCGCGCGCCATAAGGGAATGCAAGCTCGAGAAGGACATCACCATCATCGCTTCAAGCGACATGACGCACTACGAACCGCATGAAGCGGCCAAGAAGAAGGACGCGAAGGCTATAGAGGCGATCCTTGCCCTGGACGAGGAGACGCTCTTCAAAAACGTGGAGAAACTGTCGATCACGATGTGCGGATACGCGCCGACGGTCATCATGCTAGTAGCCGCGAAGGAGCTCGGCGCGAAGTCGGCCCGGCTCGTGAAGTACCAGACAAGCGGAGAGACCTCCGGCGACTATTCGTCGGTGGTAGGCTACGCGGGGATGATCATAAGCTGATGCTGGGATTAGGGAAGAAAAAAAGGGAGGTGACGCTCGTCCTCGGCGGCGGTTCGGCGCGGGGGATGGCCCATATAGGCGTCCTCAAGGTCTTCGACCGGGAGAAGATACCCATCGACAGGATCGTCGGCACATCCATCGGCGCCCTGGTCGGCGCGGCATACGCGCTCGGCATACCGCCGGAGGAGATGGAGGAGCGGACAAAAAAATTCGACCTCAAGAAACTCCTGGACCCCACCATGCCGAGGATGGGGCTGTTGGCAGGCGAAAGGCTCGAAGGCATAATACGGGAGATAACCCACGGCAAGCGCTTCGAGGACTGCAGGATCCCGTTCATAGCCGTGACTACGGATATCGAGAGCGGCGAGGAGATAGCCTACCACAAAGGCGACCTGCAGAAGATAATCCGCGCAAGCTGCTCCTGGCCCGGCGTCTTCAATCCCGTAAGGAACGACGGCAGGCTGCTGGCCGACGGCGGCATAAAGAACAGCGTGCCGACGAAGATAGCCAAATCTTTCGGCGCCGACTACATGATCGCGGTCAACGTCGGCTTCTGCGTCAAAAAGGGCAGGATCGACAATATCTTCCAGATGATACTCCAGTCTTTCCAGATAATGGGCCACGAGCTGAACGCCTACCAGGCACAGGAAGGCGACACGATCATAGAGGTGGACCTCGATGACATCGACCAGTTCGCGTTCCACAGGGCCGGCGAGGCGATCATAAAAGGGTTCGCGGCCGCGGAAAAGGCGGTCGACAAGATAAAGCTCGACCTCGGCCTTTCAGAGCACCCGATACGCGATTTCATCAAACGCAAGAGAGGAAAATAAGCGATGGAAGAGAAAGAGGGAAAGAAGCCTGAAGGGACAGGCGCAGGCGAGGCGCCGGTGACGTTCGCGGTGCTTCTTTCCGGCCTGATGATGGACGCCCTGGTCGCGCTCGGCGACATGGAGCACCCCGTCACCAAAAAGAAGGAGCCCAACCTCGACCACGCCAGGTTCTCCATAGGCATGCTCGAGCTCCTGCAGGAGAAGACCAGGAACAACCTCACCAAAGGGGAGGCCGAGATGCTGGAGGGGTTGCTCTACGACCTCCGGATGCGCTTCCTTAACAAAAAAACCTAGCAATTTCCGCTTTACTTACCCGACTCAGTATGTTAAAGTATAAGCCCATGAATAAACGCCTTTTTCTATTATTAAGGATAGCTGTTAGTAGCGTACTTATATTATTATTACTATATATTATGAGGGATAAGTACGGCCAGATAGCGGCGGTCCTTAAAGATACGCGCCTATCGACGTTCGGCATAGCCTTCCTGCTCTTCACGACAGCCGTGACCATAGCGTCGCTCAGGCTCAAGCTCATCATAGAGGCGCAGGGCATACCCGCCACTTTCCTGGAGGCCGTTTCCCTTACCTTCATCGGCTATTTCTTCAACAACTTCCTGCCGACAGCCATCGGCGGCGACATGGTCAAGGCATACTACCTGTCGCGCAAGACGCATGAGAAGATGGGCGCCGTAGCCTCTATATTCGTAGACCGGCTCATAGGCCTCATCACGATGATATTCATGGCCTTCGTGGCGCTCCTGCTGGTGGACAGCGAGATAATGGACCCCATGGTGCGCTATCTTATCTACGCCATCACGCTCGCCTCGGCGGCAGGGCTCTTCTTCATGGCCAACAAGGGATTCGCCAGGCGCTTCTCCGGCATCCTGTCCCTGGTGAGGCCGCTCGAGGAAAAGCTCAGGAAGGCTTACAACACCGTCCATAAATACAGGCACCGTAAGGCGCTCCTGGCGCAATCGCTCTTCATTTCTGTCATAAGCCAGATATTCTTCTTCTTCAGCCTGGCGATGCTCGCCGCGAGCATCGGCTCGTACATACCCGCGAAGGAGATATTCCTCAGGATGCCGATCGTGAGCATGCTGAGCCTGTTGCCCTCGATAAACGGGTTGGGCCTGAGGGAAGGCGCGACAGTCGTCTTCTTCGGCCCGCTGATAGGCAAGGCGAACGCCTTCACCGTGAGCATACTCTGGCTCGCCGTTCTCCTGATCGTCTCCATAATAGGCGGCATCGTATACGGCTTAAGCCCGCAGTTCAAGATGAAAATGAAAGATATAAAATAGGGGGTGTCCGATGATCGATAAGGAGCTTTTGAGCATACTTGCCTGCCCGGCATGCAAGGCCGATGTGAGGCAGGAAGGCGACCGCATCGTCTGCTCGAAGTGCGGCAGGCGCTATCCTATAAAGGACGACATCCCGGTCATGCTGATCGACGAGGCAGAGATGCCCGGCGAGGAGAGGAAGGGCAGGTAAGCCATGCATAAGATACTGGTCATACACGGCCCGAACCTGAACCTTCTGGGAAGCCGCGAGATAGACGTCTACGGCACGACCACGATAGAAGAGATAAACGCCGACCTGAAGAGACTGGCAAAGGCGAAGAAGACCCGGCTCAAGATAGTGCAGTCCGACCACGAAGGTGAGATAGTCGAGCTTATCGGCAAGGCGAAGGGGAAATTTGACGCCATCCTCATAAACCCGGCCGCCTACACGCACACGAGCGTGGCGATCCGCGACGCGATAAGCGCGGTGGACGTGCCCGCGGTGGAGGTGCACCTGTCGAACATATACGGCCGCGAAGAGTTCAGGCACACGTCGCTCATCGCGCCGGTCGCCAGGGGCCAAATAGCCGGATTCGGCAAGATGAGTTACGCCCTGGGCCTGGAAGCTGCCCTGCACGTGATAAAGAAAAAGGGATGATGGACCACGCAAAGCGTCTCCGGTCTTTGATATCAGCGATGAAGGCTCGCTCGCTCGACGCGCTCCTCGTCACCGACGAGGCGAACGTAACGTATTTAAGCGGCTTTAAGGGGCAGGACTCGATGCTCCTGGTCACGCCGCGCAGGAAGTTCTTCATCACCGATTCGCGGTACAGCGAGGAGGCGGCCGATACGCTCAAGGGCTTCTCTATAGAGGTGGTGCGGACCACGGCGTACGACACACTCCGGAAGCTCATCCGGAAGAGCGGCTCAAAAAGGGTCGGCTTCGAATCTATGGACCTGCCGTACGAGGTGGCCGCCCGGCTCAAGGCGGCCGTGAAGCCGGGCCGTTTCATGGGCGAGCGCGATATGGTCGAGAAGCTGCGCGCGATCAAGGACCCGGAAGAGATCGCCCTTATCAGGCGCTCCGTAAGCTGCGCCAAAAAAACGTTCAACAGGATAGTCAGGGGCATACGGCCGGGCGTCACCGAGGAAGAGATACACCGGCGCCTGGAGATCGAGTTCATAAGGCAGGGCGCGCGCTCCGCCTTCGCGCCGATAGTGGCCGCGGGGAAGAACTCCTCCAAGCCGCACGCGCACTCAGGCAGGACGGCCGTCCCGAAGAACGGCATGGTCATGATAGACATCGGCTGCTCGCTGGACGGCTACAACTCGGATTTGACGAGGATGCTCTTTTTAGGTAAAATAGGGGACCGCTTAAAAAAGATATACGGCATCGTCCGCGCCGCCCAGGAAAAGGCCCTGGCGCTAATAAAGCCCGGCGTGAGGATATCCGATGTCGACAGGGCCGCCCGCGGGCTGATCGAGAAGGCGGGCCATGGCGGGCATTTCGGCCACGCTCTGGGCCACGGCATAGGCCTCAGCGTGCACGAATATCCGTCGATATCGGGCCGCACGGAGGCCCGCCTGGCCGAAGGTATGGTGTTCACCGTCGAGCCGGCCATCTACATCCCGGCGCTCGGCGGCGTCAGGATCGAGGACATGGTGCTTGTAACAAAGGATGGAAGCGAAATATTGACGCGGTAAAGGAGACCGACCGATGTACATAAAAGAGATCAAGGACATGATAAACCTGATGAACGATAACGGGCTGAGCGAACTCGAGGTCGAGAAGGATGGCCTGAGGATAAAGCTGAGGAAGGGCGCCGCCGGCGCCGGCATCGAGAAGACGGTGGAGTTCGTCCCGGCCCCCGCCGCAGCGCAAGGCGCGGCCGCCCAGCCGGCCCCCAAGACTACGGAGAAGGCCGAGAGCAAGAACGTCGTGGAGATCAAGTCGCCGATGGTCGGCACGTTCTACAAGGCGCCTTCGCCGGAAGCGGCGCCGTACGTCAATATAGGGGACACCATCGAACCGGGACAGGTCATATGCATCATAGAGGCGATGAAGCTGATGAACGAGATAAAGTCAGAGGTCAAGGGTAAGATAGTCGACATCCAGGCGGAGAATGCCGAGCCGATCGAGTTCGGCCAGGTGTTGTTCGTGGTAGAGCCGGCATAATATGTTCTCAAAAATACTGATAGCCAATCGCGGAGAGGTTGCCTTAAGGATAATCCGGGCATGCAAAGAGCTCGGCATACGTACGGTCGCGGTCTATTCGCAAGCCGACATCAATTCGCTGCATGTCAAGCTGGCCGACGAGGCCATCTGCATCGGGAGCGCCGCAAGCTCATCCAGCTACCTCAATATCCCGTCGATCATATCGGCCGCCGAGATCACGGACGTCGAGGCGATCCATCCCGGCTACGGCTTTCTCGCCGAGGACGCGCATTTCGCCGAGATCTGCGAATCGTGCAAGATAAAGTTCATAGGGCCCACGCCGGAGAACCTGCGGCGCATGGGCGACAAGATGATGGCGAAGGATACGGCGCGCAAGGCCGGCGTCCCGGTCATCCCCGGCTCCAAGGCCGTCATAAAGACAAAGGAGGAGGCGCTCAAGGTAGCCAAGGAGATGGGCTATCCGGTCATAGTCAAGGCGGCGGCCGGCGGCGGCGGTAAAGGCATGCGCGTCTGCCATAACGACGTGCGCCTCATAGGCGCGCTCCTTACCTCGCAGCGCGAGGCTGAGGCCGCGTTCGGCAACCCCGACGTCTATATCGAAAAATACATCGAAAAACCGCGCCACATCGAATTCCAGGTGCTCGGCGACCGCTACGGCCATATCATACACCTCGGCGAGCGCGACTGCTCCATCCAGCGCAGGCACCAGAAACTGGTGGAAGAGACGCCCTCCCCGGCCATCGACCATAAGCTGCGCAAGAAGATGGGCGAGTGCGCCGTCAAGTGCGCCAAGGCGATCGGCTACCAGAACGCGGGCACGATCGAATTCCTCTTCGACCCTGACGGCTCGTTCTACTTCATGGAGATGAACACCCGCATCCAGGTCGAGCATCCCATCACGGAGGCGGTGACCGGCATAGACCTCGTCAAGGAACAGATGCGGATAGCCGCAGGCGAGCGGATCCGCTACAAGCAGGACGACATCAAGTTCACCGGCCATGCCATAGAATGCAGGATTAACGCCGAGGACCCGGACAACGATTTCATGCCCTCGCCCGGGAAGATCGCGACGCTCGTCCTGCCCGGCGGTTACGGCGTCCGGCTCGACACCCACGTCTACTCGGGCTACGACATATCGCCGTATTACGATTCGATGATCGGCAAGCTCATCTGCCGCGGAAAGGACAGGAACGAGGCGATCGCCATATGCAAACGCGCCCTCGATGAGTTCACCGTCGAACCCATAAAGACGACGGTCCCGTTCCACAAGCGCGTCATGAACAGCCCGGCCTTCCTGAAGGGAAAGTTCTCGACGGATTTCGTCGAAACGCTCTTCGGGAAAACGGAATAAAGGAGCGAAACGATATGCGACACGACCCGGCGCAGAAGGACAGGGCCACGGACCTCGGCGTGGTGAGGATCAACAACGACGTAATCGCGTCCATCGCGGCCATAGCGGCAACGGAGGTCAAGGGGGTTTACAGGATGGGCGGAGGCCGGATCAAAGGCCGCTTTCTGGACATGATATCCGGGAAGTTCAGCTCTAAGGGTGTCCGGATAAGCACCGGCGACGGCGACGTGAAGCTTTCGATATCGGTCATAGTCGAATACGGCGTCGATATCACGCGCATAGCTGACGAGGTGCAGGAGAGCGTCAAGCGCGCGGTAGAGAAGATGACGGGATTATTGATGAGCGAGGTCGACGTTGTCGTCGAAGGCGTCGCACTCAGGCCGGGCACCAGAACTTAACCGATCACAAGAGAGGAGGCTTGATATGCGTTTCTTTAGCGGGTTGACGTTGTTCTTTTACACGCTGGTGTTCCTACTCGTGGGCGGGGTATGCGTCGCGATATCGCTGGACCTCGTTCCGCAGGATTCCATCATCGAGGCGCTGAACGCCGTTTACGTATCCACGAACACTAGGCTCATCATCGGCATCACCGGGCTCCTGCTCATCCTTATAAGCCTCATGGTCACCCGCATCACCATCGGCAAGATGCAGCGGGAGAGGACGATAGCGTTCGAGAACCAGGACGGCCAGGTCACTATATCGCTGGCCGCGATAGAAGATTTCATAAAGCGGGCAGCGCGGCAGATGCCGGAGATCAAGGATCTCAGGCCGAGCGTGCGCGCCGAGAAGAAAGGCATCTCTGTCATCGCGCGGGTGACGCTCTTCTCCGACATCAACATCCCGGAGACGACCGAGAAGATCCAGTCCATCGTGAAGAGCAGGGTGCAGGAGATGCTGGGTCTCGAGGAGAAGACGACCGTGCGCGTGGACGTGACAAAGATCGTCCATAAGGATGACATCGCGAAAGGTGAGCGGCGGGAAGAGAAACCGTCGAAGTTCAGGGGCAATATCGAGTATACAAGCTATTAAGCGTTAAGGAGGCGCTCTATGCAAAGGGTCGGGATATTGACGGGCGGCGGTGACTGTCCGGGGTTGAACGCCGTGATACGGGGGGCCGTTATGACAGCGGCCAGGCACAACATAAGCGTTACAGGCATCAGGAACGGATGGAAAGGCCTCATCGAGGCGGACGCTGTGCCGCTTGACGCGAAGGCCGTCGCGGACATCCTGCCGAAAGGCGGGACGATCCTCGGCACATCCAGGACCAACCCCTACAAGAAACCGGGCGATGTCGAAAAAGCGATAGAGGGCTATAAGAAGCTCAAGCTCGACGCCCTGATCGCGGTAGGCGGCGAGGACACGCTCGGCGTCGCGAACAAGCTCCTGAAAGAGGGCAAGGGCCTCAACATCGTAGGCTGCCCGAAGACGATCGACAACGACCTCTCCGGCACGGACTCCACCTTCGGGTTCGACACCGCTGTCAATATCGCGACCGAGGCTGTCGACCGGCTCCACACAACGGCCGAAAGCCACCACCGTATCATGGTCGTTGAGGTTATGGGCCGGCACGCGGGCTGGATAGCGCTCCATGCCGGGCTCGCCGCTTCCGCCGATTACATCCTCATACCCGAAGTGCCTACCGACCTCGACAAGATGTGCGCGATTCTCAAAAAACGCCGGCAAGAGGGTAAGGAGTACGGCATCATCGTCGCGGCCGAGGGCGCGGCGCTCGCGGGAGGCCAGACGGCCACGAAAGACGTCCAGCTCGACTCTTTCGGCCATGTCATGCTCGGCGGGATCGGCGAGGCGCTGGCCAAAGAGATAGAGAAGCGCACAGGGTTCGAGACCCGCTCGGTCGTGCTCGGCCATCTGCAGCGAGGAGGGGCGCCGACCACGTTCGACCGCATCGCGGGGATGCGTTTCGGCGCGAAGGCGATGGACCTGATAATAGCCGGCAAGTTCGGCTATATGTCCAGTTTACAGGGCACCGAGGTGAACGAGGTGCCCATCGAGGTGGCGGTCGGCAAGCTGAAGACCGTCGACCCCAAGCTATACGAGCTTGCAAAAACATTCTTCGGATAAGCCCATGAAGATACTCATATCGGAAAGAATAGAAGAGAGCATACGCGTAAAAGAGTCGGTCCTCTGGAAAGAGGTCCGCAACATCGAGAAGGCGGCCAAGCTTATGATAGCGTCGCTGCGGCGCGGCGGCAAGATCATCGTCTTCGGCAACGGCGGCAGCGCGGCCGACAGCCAGCATATCGTCGCCGAGCTGGTCGGGCGCTTTCTGAAGGAGCGAAAGGCCCTGGCGGCCGTTGCGCTGACGACCAACACTTCCACGTTGACGGCGCTGGCCAACGATTACGGCTACGACGTCGTCTTCTCGCGCCAGGTGGAGGCGCTGGGAAAAAAAGGCGACGTCGCGCTCGGCATCTCGACAAGCGGCAATTCGCCTAACGTCATCGCGGCGATCAAGAAGGCCCGCGCGATGGGCCTTGCGACCGTCGGGCTTTCCGGCGGCAATGGCGGCGCGCTCAAGAAGGCATCGCGCGTCTGCATCACG
>JAFGJL010000074.1 GCA_016929115.1 Candidatus Omnitrophota bacterium
CATAGCCGGGATGGAAAAATGGGATTAGAAAAATGGGACAGTCCCATTCAAGGCGCGATAGACGCGGTGGGACAGTCCCTATTTTTCCGGCGCGGCAGGACCCGAAACGCCACTTAGATTAAAAAATGGGACAGTCCCATTCAATGCGCGATAGACGCGGTGGGACAGTCCCTATTTTTCCGGCGCGCCTATTTTTCCGGCGCGGCAGGACCCGAAACGCCACTTAGATTAGAAAAATGGGACAGTCCCATTCAACGCGCAATAGACGCGGTGGGACAGTCCCTATTTTTCCCGGTGGGACAGCCCCTATTTTTCCCGGTGGGACAGTCCCTATTTTTCCGGCGCGGCAGGACCCGAAACGCCACCATATATTGGGTTGACTATTTGCACATTAGGCATATAATAATATGAATATTATATGCAATGAGGGAACGATGCCGACACTGATAGAGGAAGCGCGCGCTAAGGCCGAGCAGATGTTCGTCCACTCATGGGCCAGTACAGGAACTCGAAGTCCTTCAATATAGTCGCGTGGCTGACCGTCGCCGTGGCGGTAGCGCTGACGCTGGCGTTCACGGCGCTTACATTCGTTAAAAAATAGAGGTAAGTCCCTCGGACGCTCCTATTCGTTGCGTCCTCGGGACGAATTTTACTTCGTAAAATTCGGAGGTACGTATGAAGTTCCGGGTAAAGGACCTGATGACGAAGGATATAAAGTCGCTTTCGCCGGAGATGAACGCGGCCGACGCCCTGAAGCTCCTGACGAAGTACGACATAAGCGGGCTCCCGGTCATAGACGAAAAGGGCATGCTCTCTGGCATGTTCACGGAAAAGGACATCCTGAAGGCGATCCTACCGGGTTATATCAAGGATGTGGGAAGCTTCATCTACGCCGAGGACCCGAAGGCCGAGATAAAGAAGATGGCGAACATCGGCAAGCACGCCGTCAGGGACCTTATGCGCAAGGAAGTCGTTACCGTTGGCGAGGAGACGGCCCTCGCAGAGGTCTCGAAGGTGATGCTAATCAAGAATTCGAGAAGGCTCGTAGTCGTCGATAAGCAGAACAAGCCGATCGGTATCGTCGCGCGTTGCGATGTCGTCCGCGCGTTCGCCCGCGAAGCCGGAGTGTTGTAAGTCAGGAGTTGGGAGTCAGGAGCTAGGAGATAAACATGGTTAAAAAATTCATCCTTCTCATAGCCATAGCGCTCGGCCTGGGATTTGCCTCGCTGCGCATCGGCCTGACCGGCCACCAGGCGATGGCCATATCGATATTCGCGGCTTCGATACTGGGCACGCTATTCTTCTGGAGCTTCCGGCTCACGTTCGTCTTTCTGGGCATCTCCGCGCTCCTCATCGCGCGGGTCACCGACATCGAGCACGTCATACGCTCGTCGTCCCTGGAAGTCATCCTGTTCCTCGTGGGGATGATGGTGCTCGTCGCCCTTTTAAAAGAGACCGGTTTCTTCGCGTGGCTCGTGAGCCTCATGCTGCGCGTCAAGCGCATGACCGCGGACAAGTTCCTCGTGATCATCTCCGTCATATCGGCCCTCTCGGCATGCGCGATCGACGAGGTCACCTCGATCATATTCGTGGTCGCGGCCATCTTCGAGATATGCGATTATTTCGAGGTCGACCCCATGCCGTTCCTGATAATATCGGTCCTCGCGACGAATATAGGCTCGGCCGGGACGACGCTCGGCAACCCCATCGGCATCCTCATCGCGGCGAAGTCCGGCCTGACGTTCGAGGACTTTATAGTGAAGGCTTTCCCCATCATGCTCGTCTGCCTGGCCGCGGTCATCTTCATAGTCCGGTGGTGGTTCAGGGGCGCGCTCGCGGAGCTTGACGCCAAGATGAAGCGTTTAGGTGACAACGAGATGCTGGTGCGCCTCATCTCCGTGCCGCCCGACCGTAAGCTGAAGATAGGCCTCGGCGTTTTCGGCGTGACGCTTTTCTTCATCGCATTGCACCACCGCCTCGAGGTGGCCTTCGGCCTACAACCCAACACCCTGCTTTTGACCATACCGCTCGTCTCCAGCGGCATCGTGATGTTATGGAGGTGGCAGAAGGCGCGCGAGTATATCGAGAACAACGTCGAGTGGTACACACTCCTCTTTTTCCTCCTGATATTCGCGGAGGCCGGGGCGCTGCAATATACCGGAGCTACTGAGGTCCTGGCGAAGAAGCTCATCGGCCTGACGGGAGAGAGCGTGGCGGCCCTCACGGGGGCCATACTTTGGATAGCGGCCATAGGCTCGAGTATGCTGGATAACGTTGTCCTCGTCGCGACCTTCATTCCGATAATCCAGAGTTTCAAGGCCCTCGGCTCGAACATGCAGCCGCTGTGGTGGGCGCTCCTCTTCGGCGGGTGCCTCGGCGGCAACATCACTATGATCGGCTCGACCGCCAATATCGTCGCGCTCGGCATACTGGAAAAGGAGCGCAATGTAAAGATGAGCTTTTTCCGTTGGTTCTGGGTAGGGCTGCTGGTGGGGCTGGTCACGACGCTGATCGCCTGGGCCGCGCTTATAATATTGCCGATATACCAATAGAGGTGAAAATGCACAGGATAAGACGTTATTTCATAACGGGGCTTCTGGTCATACTGCCGGTGTTCATAACGCTGTACCTTCTCTTCATAATATTCAAATTCGTCGACACGATATGGGGGGTGCCGATAAACTATTACCTTAACAGGAACTTCGGGTTCAAGGTCCCGGGCGTCGGCTTCATCCTCGGCATCATCACGGTCTTGATAGTGGGTTTTGTCGCCACGAACCTCTTTGTGAGGAAGTTCTTCCGGCTGATCGAGATCCTCTTCCTGAAGTTCCCCGTGATCCGCCAGGTCTATCCGGCGGTAAAGCAGATAGTCTCATCTCTTATATCCGGAGAGAGAAGGGCCTTTAAAAAGGTGGTGCTGATCGAATACCCTTCCAGGGGCATATGGTCGGTTGGATTCCTGACCAATGAGAGCTTCAAGGAGGCGCGGGAAAAGGCGGGCAGGGAGCTTGTCCATGTGTTTATCGCCAACACTCCGAGCCCGTTCACGGGCTTTCTCATACTGGTCCCTAAAGACGAGGTCAAGTTCCTGGATATGTCCGTCGAGGAGGGCATCAAGCTTATAGTGTCGGGCGGCATACTGAACCCATGATCACAATAATAGAACTGCTCCTCATAATATTCTTCCTCTTCCTGGCCGTGCTTACCGCGGCGTCGGAGACGTCCATCATAGCGGTCAACCGGCTCAGGCTGAAGCGGCTTGCCGTCAGCGGCTCCAGGGCGGCGCAGGTCGTGCTGAAGATACTCGAGGCGCCGGAAAGGTTCTTCAGCGCGATACTCGTCATCAACAATGTCGTCGACACGCTCATAGCGACCCTGATGACAGTCGTGGTCATAAAGGTCGTCCGCCATGAAAGCGTAAGCGTCATCCTGGCGACGGTCCTCGCCGCTTTCCTTATCATCATATTCGAGACATCGGCCAAGACGCTCGCCGTCCGCAACGCCGAGAAGATGTCCATGCTGGTGGCAAAGCCCGTGAAGGCGCTTATCAGGATATTCGCGCCGATAGTCGAGCTCATATCCTTTTTAACCAACCTCGTCCTGCGGGCTGTCTCCGGCCCGGCGAAACCGCAGCGATCCCTTGTGAGCGAGGACGAGATACGGATGATGATAAAGATGGGGGAGGAGGAGGACGTCCACCTCAGGGAAAAGTACAGGATGCTCTCGCGCATATTCGAGTTCAGCGAAACGCTCGTGAGGAGCGTCATGACGCCGAAGAAGGACATGGTATCGATCGACGTGGACGCGGACCTGGAAGAGGTCGTCAACAAGGTGCTCGAATCCGGCTTTTCGCGGCTGCCCGTCTACAAGGCCGGCCCCTCCAACATCATCGGGACGATAAACATGAAGGACATCCTGAACGTCTCCGTCAACAAAGGCCTCGTCGTCCTGCAGGATATCATCTACCCGCCGGTATTTGTTTCCGGCGACAAGAAGGTGAGCGAGCTCCTGAAGGAATTCCAGGCCGGCCATACGCACCTCGCGCTGGTAAAAGGCGAGGGCGGCGCCGTCGAGGGGCTCGTCACGCTCGAAGACCTCCTCGAGGAGATAGTCGGCGACATCAATGACGAATACGATATCCGCGCCAGGCAGGAAAAGAAGAAGACGTGAAAAAAACCTTAGTTTTTATTTTCATCTTATGTGCCGTGTCCGCCGCCGCGCGCTTTGCGGAGGCGGCGGAGCAGTGCCCCGCGGACGCTGAGTGGTGCCCGCCGTCGGCCGGCCCGGCGGTGACATGGACGGCGCCCCTCTGCGGACAGGGCAAGCTCGTGGCGCAGCCGTACTTCACGTACACCCGCGGCCGCGGGACGCTCAATGACAAAGGGCATTACAAGTCCTATACCAACGGCGAGCGGAAATACCAATTGTTGGAGCAGGTCGTCCTCTACTACGGCATCACGGACCACCTTGAGATAGACGGCATGGTCTCGTACATGCAGAACTATCATACAGCCGACGGCGTGGACGCCGATTCGACCGGTTTCGGCGATACGATGCTCTACGGCCGCTATTGCCTGCTCGAAGAGACACCGGCGCTGCCTTGCGTGACGGCGATAGCCCAGCTAAAGTTCCCGACGGGCAAGTACCAGAAGGCGGGCCCGGACAAGCTTGACACCGATATAATGGGCACAGGCTCCTACGACCAGGGCTACGGCATCATCCTCACCAAAAGGGTGAAGCCCTTTATCTTTCACGCAGACGCCGTCTATAATCTTCCGTTCGAGACCAGGGTCGACGGCGTGAAGACGAAATACGCCAACTACTTCAACTACGATGTCGGCATAGAGTATTTCCTCCCCAAAGGATTCAACCTTCTTTTGGAAGTGAACGGATGCATGCAAGGCGACAGGAAGGATGACGGCGAGTCCATGCCTGACACCGATTCCAGGGTCCTCATGCTCGGCCTCGGTGTCGGGTGGTCGTGCGATGTGATCCAGGCGCTGGTCGAATACCAGCGCGTTATCGCCGGCTCGAATTACGATGTGACAGACGGCGTCCTCGTCACGTTCGTCTACACGTTTTAGCTCCCCATTCCTCTTTATATGGTATAATCAGTTTATATGGCCAGATATACCGTCCTCTACGAGGATAATGATATAATCGTGGTCGATAAACCCTCCGGTATGCTCGTTATATCCACGCCAAAGGGTGAGACCAATACCCTGACCGATCTCCTCAACAGTGAGCTGGACAGGCGCGGAGTTGAAGCCAACGCCCATCCGTGCCACCGCCTCGACCGCGAGACATCGGGCCTCATCGTCTACGCCAAGGGCAAGAGAAGCCAGGCCCTTATTATGGAAGAGTTCAGGAAGCGCGAGGTGAAGAAGGTTTACGTGGCCTTCGCGCACGGCGATATCAGGAAAGGCTCCGGCACGCTGGAAGGCCTCATCTATAACAGGAACAAGGGCCGGAAGGAGAATGCCGTCACAAAATATAAGGTCGTAGGGAGGAAGAAGGGCTTCACGGTCGTCGAGGCCGAGCCGGTGACCGGCAGGACGAACCAGATACGCATCCAGTTCAAGGAGACGGGCCATCCGCTTGTGGGAGAGAGCGTCTACGCGTTCAGGAAGGATTTCGCCCTTAAGTTCAGGCGCGTGGCGCTCCACGCCTCGTATATCGCGTTCGCCCACCCGGTGACGGGCGAGCGCCTTTCGTTCACGGCGCCGCTTCCGGAGGATATGGAGCGGTTTTTAGGGGAGCACCCATGATAAAGACCCGCCTCGCGGCCATCTTCGCGCTGGTTTTCGCCGTCCCGGCCTATCCCTGCCTCGCCGAAGTCAATTTTTCGGCGGAGAGGCCGGCCGCTCCCGAGGCCAATAAAAGGGCGGGAAGCGATTTGTATGCCCGCAACGGCGCTTACTGCATCTATGAGAGCGGCCTCGCCGGCAACGCCGAGGGCCGGCCCATCACTATGAACGCCGCGGGGAGGCCCTTTTCCGGCGTCTACCATAACCTGGCCCCAGCGCAGCCCACGCTTACGGTCATCCCTACGACGCTCGAGGATTTCCGGGGAGGCGGGGTGCGCGTAACGCCGCTCGACAAGGCGATAAATCCGCTCAATACGCTGCAGGTCGGCGTCCGGGACGGCGTGACATACCGCTATATCAGGGACACCGTTGTTTCGATAGACCATAAGAGGACGCACCAGCAGCTCGTCGCCTTTGACGGCACCGTCACCTTCTCTAACCTGAGGGTCGGCGATTACAATCTCACAGTCAACCTGGCCGCGGCCCGCCCCTCGTTCCCGCACCTCGAACAATCGAGGAAAGCCGATATCACGCTGCCCGGAGGAGCGATAACGACCGCGACGGTATATCTCATGCCGAAGACGCCTCCCGACCCGGGCCTGGATATCAAGGTCGACGAACTCTCGGCGCGCAACTGCCGGCTGCAGCTTACATCCGCGTACAAGGTCCTGCGGTACCATGTCACGGTCAAGAAAGCCCTGACCGGCGCGGCCATATTCGACAGGGACCTCGGCGCGCTCGCGTCACCTATCGAGCTGGGGCTTGACAACCTCGAGGACGGCAAACGCTACGCTGTCGAGGCGACAGGGGAGGTCCTGTCGCAGGTGACTGAGGGCAAGCCCGTCTCGTCTGCCTCGAAGACAGAGACCTTCACCACTGTCAGGCTGCCGGATTTTTTCATAGAGCGCTTCGAGGTGACGCCGGCGCTCTGCGCGAAAGAAAAAGGCGGGGAGATCACGGTGTCGGCGCGGATAAAGGTCTACCGCCCTGTCGATATAGCGGCG
>JAFGJL010000075.1 GCA_016929115.1 Candidatus Omnitrophota bacterium
GCGCTGACGGGCGGGCTCGCTTTCGCCGACGGCATCATAGAGACGCTGGAGGAAAAGTTCCCGTACCCTATCAAGATGGGCATAGTCAAGGACGTGCGCGGGGAGATATCGAGCATCGACTCTATCCGGCTCGCCACAGCTATAGGTTCGGTCAGGTACGCGAACGGGCTGCGCGCGAAGAAGGCGGTGGAGAAGAAGAGCCTGATGCAGCGCGTCTCGACAGCCGTGGTAGAGCTCTTCAACAATTATTTTTAGTCCGGCGCGCGCCGTTGCCGGCGCGTTCACATACACTCTATGCGTGACGATACCTGCGCTCTCTGCGGAAATATTTCCTTTTCAAAGATACTCGCCATAAGCGGCCCCATCTCCATAGTCAAGTGCGGCGGCTGCGGCGTGGCCCGCACCCATCCCTATCCGCGGTTCGACTTCGCGTCCCAGGAAAAGTATTCGAGTTTCTACCTCGATAACGAGGCGATGTTCCGCATGTTCGCGCGCTCCATGATGGCCGCGATACGGCCCTTCAAGAGCTCAGGGAGTTTCCTCGACGTCGGATGCTCGGTCGGCTTTCTTCTCGACGAGGCGAAGGCCGCCGGTTTCGAACCGGCCTGCGGCATCGAATTGAACGTGAAGGCCGGCCTGATAAGCCAGCAGAAAGGCCACACGGTCTATGCCGAGCCGCTTGAGGAGCTCAGGCTCGAGGCAGGCAGGTTCGATGCTATCTCATTCAATCACGTCCTCGAGCACATCCCGGACGTAAAACGCTTCCTGGCCGAGGCCAGGAGGATACTGAAGGACGACGGCGTCCTCTATTGCGGCCTGCCGAATTACGACAGCTTTATGAGGCGGTGGCTCGGCAAGGACTGGTACGGCTGGGGCATGCCCGACCACATCTGGCATTTCGATGCCGCGACTTTCGAGAGGACCCTGCGCGGCGCCGGCTTCTCGCCGAAGGCCATCGTCAAGAACGCGCTCTACTATCCCTATTCAAAGTCGCTGAGGAAGAACACCCGCGCGACGGTCGCCCGTATCGCGGCGGCGCTCGGCGCCGGGGACCAGCTATACGGCATATTCACAAAGGCATAACATGCTATTCTCCGTCATAGTCCCGTTCCTTAACGAAGAGAAGTACATACGCCGGTGCCTCGAGGCCCTTGTAGACCAGGACTTCGGCAAAAACGAGTACGAGATCATATTCGTGGACAACGGTTCGGCCGACGGCTCAAGCGCCATCGTGTCGCAGTTTAGCGGCGTGAGACTTTTGCGAGAGGAGGCCAGGGGCGCGTATAAAGCCCGCAACAGGGCCCTTGCCGAAGCCAAAGGCGAGATAATAGCCTTCACCGACGCCGATTGCGTCGTGGTAAAGGACTGGCTGCGCCAAATAGAAAACGGCATGAAAGACACGGGCGCCTCCATAGCTATGGGGCCGGTCTATTTCCCTAATGATAACTCGAAAGCCCTGAAGCTTTTCGAGGATTATCAGAACGCCAAGGCGGAATATGTCATGAACAAAAGCCTGAAAAAGTTCTACTACGGATATACGAATAACATGGCTTTCAAGGCGGATATATTCAAAAAATTAGGGCTATTTTCTGAAGGGGTGGGAAGCGGAGATACGGAGATGGTCCATAGGTGCATGGCAAAATATCCGGGTTGCAAAGTGGCTTATCTGGAAGATGTGAAGGTGGAGCATCTGGAGGTATCGGGCCTCGGCGTGTATCAGAAGAAGATGTATGGCTATGGCAGGGACAGCATCCTTGTAAATAAGGCCTGCGGCTATGCTTCACTGGGGCTTAAGGAGAGGCTTGAGGTATACCGGTATTGCTGCGACAAGCATAGCTACTCTGTTTCGGACAGGGCCTTATCCCTTATCGTTCTACTCATGGTGTTTTTCAGTTTTGAATGCGGCCGGCTTATGAGAAAAATGGGGATGTGATATGCTCTTCTCCGTCGTAGTGCCGTTCCTCAACGAAGAGAAGTATATACGCCGCTGCCTCGAGGCCCTTGTTAACCAGGACTTCGACAAAAACGAGTACGAGATCATATTCGTGGACAACGGGTCGACCGACGGCTCGAGCGCCATCGTATCGGAGCATAGCGGCGTGACTCTTCTGAAGGAGTGCGGCGGAGGAGCGTATAAAGCCCGGAACAGGGGGATAGCGGCCGCGAGAGGTGATATATTGGCTTTCTCCGACGCCGATTGCGTTGTATCTAATGGATGGCTCTCAGCTATCTTTGAAGGCATGAGAGTCCAGGAGGCCTCTATAACCATGGGGCCGGTCAATTTTCCCGGGGAAGGCTCCGCGGCCTTAAAACTATTTGAGGATTATAACAGCGCCAAGCTGGAATATACCCTGAAATATTGCGAGCCGAAACATTATTACGGGAACGGGGGGAACATGGCTATCAGGGCCGATGTCATCAGGAAGGCAGGGCCTTTCTCCGAAAGGATGAGAAGGGGCGGCGATGGCGAAATGGTGCAGAGATGCCTTGCTGAATATGAAGGATGCAAAATAGTGTATTTAGAGGATATGAAGGTGGAGCATCTGGAGATCGGCACTGTCGGCGAATGGCTGAAAAAGATATATGCCTACGGACGCTGGCATTCCCCCGCTGAGCGCGGCTATGCCTACGTTACGCTGCCTTTGGGGGATAGGTTTGCCATATACGGTTATTGCTGCAAGAAGAACGGATACGGCTTTTGGAAAAAGACGGCGGCTTTATTCTTTCTCGGCCTGGGCATGGTCTTTATCGAGTCCGGAAGGCTCATCCGGAGATTTAAAGGGGGCGATGCTTGACTCCGCAAGGCCTGTCGGTAGTCATAGCCGCGTATAACAGGGAAGGCACGATAGGCAGGTGCCTTGAAGCCATAAAGGCCTCTTCCTATAAGGACTATGAGATGATCGTAGTCGATGACGGCAGTGTTGACAGGACGGCCGATATCGCGGAGAAGCTCGCGGATAAAGTGATACGCCTCCCAGGCCACCGCGGCCCGGCCTACGCCAGGACTAAGGGAATCGAAGCTTCGAATGGCGCCATCATCATAAGCGTCGACTCCGACATCCTTATAAAGCCGGATACCCTCTTGAAGATCCATTCTTTTTTCCTCGCTCATCCCGAATTCGACGCCCTGACAGGGCTCTTCTCAAAAGAGCACCCCAACAAAAATTTTTTCAGCCAGTACAAGAACCTCTACATGAACTATATGTTCAGCAAGCTCCCCGGAGAAGTCACCTTCCTCTTCGGCTCCATATGCGCGTTAAGGCGGCAGGCGTTCCCGTCGTATGACATGGATATCGGCACGGACGACACCGCCTTGGGCCAGAAACTCTACAGCTCGGGTAAGAGGATAGCGTTCCTGAAAGACCTTGAAGTCGTGCATCTGAGGCGTCATGACTTCATATCATTCTTAAAGAACGATTTTTTTGTGCCGTTCATGTGGGTAAAAGTATTTTTGCGATATGGAGGCGTTAGGCAGCTTGGCAGGAAAGGGACGGGATTCGCTCACTCACCGAAGGAACAGCTGGCGAGCGTGGCAATAACACCCGTGATATTCATCATGGGGTTTGTCTGGTTGTTTACAGGCGCGCTTACGCTGCCCCTTGCCGTCCTCGCCGCTACATGGTGCCTCCTGAATTATAGCTTCCTGTCATTCCTTGCAAGAGAGAGGGGAGGCCTCTTTGCCTTCCTTGCAATATTCGCGACTTTTATGGATAATATGGTGATGGCTTCGGCTATATTGTGCGGTTTTATATCGGACCTGGTCCAGGAAAAAGATAGAAGATGACTGAAGAGAACGCTGTCGTTATAGCCGGCGCCGGCCCGGCAGGGCTCGCGTGCGCGTACGGGCTGTCAAAAGAGAAGAGGCCGTATATACTGATCGATGAGAATCCTCAGCCCGGAGGCCTCTGCCGAACGATAGATTTTCAAGGTTATCTTTTCGATATAGGCGGCCACCGCTTCCTCACATCCTCTCCCGAAGTACAGGCGCTCTGGGAGGATATGATGGGCGACGAGCTTCTCAGGGTGAAGAGGCTCTCACGCATCTATTACAGGGGCAAGTACTTCGATTATCCGCTCTCTTTCGTCGATACCGTCCTTAAGCTGGGCCCTCTGGATAGCCTCCTATGCTTCTTAAGCTACGCCCGCTACAAATTCTTCCCCTACCACGAAAAGGACAGTTTCGAGGGATGGATAATCCATAATTTCGGCAAGCGGCTCTACAATATATTCTTCAAGACCTATACGGAAAAGGTGTGGGCGGTTCCCTGCAAGGACCTCTCCTCGGACTGGGCCGTGCAGAGGATCATGGGCCTGTCGCTGCAGGTCGCGATAAAGAAGATGCTGGGGTTCGATGTCGGGCAAGGCCCAAAGACTTTCGCCGAAAGGTTCCTCTATCCGAAGACAGGGCCCGGCGAGTTCTACAAGAGGCTTCTCGATTCGGCCCGCGTCGAGGGCTCGGGATACTGGCCGAACCGGAAGGTCATAAGGATCCGCCATGACGGCAACAGGATCTTTTCCGTCGACGTGAAAGGGAAAAGAGAGGCCGACGCGTGCCTTTTGAAGACAAGCCGGCTCTTCTCCAGCATGCCGCTTCCTGAGGCCGCCCTGATGTTCGACCCGCCGGCGCCACCCGAAACGCAGGAAGCGGCGAAGAAACTGGTCTTCAGGAGCTATCTGGTGGTGAACATCATCATGGACAAGGAGCATATCTTCCCGGACCAGTGGATATACATACATTCGCCGGAGGTCAGGATGGGCCGCATACAGAACTACAAGAACTGGAGCCCGGCCATGGTGCCGGATCCCGGGAAGACATCGCTTGGCCTCGAGTATTTCTGCAACGCCGGCGACGAACTCTGGAACATGGACGACCTCGACCTTATAGATTTTGCCCTGAAGGAGCTTGAGAGGACCGGCATAGCTTCGCGGAAACATTATATAAACGGTTTTGTGGTAAGATATAAGAACGCCTATCCGCTCTATTCTATGGGCTACATGGATAATGTCATGGCTGTAAAGAAGTATCTTGACCGCTTTCCCAATTTCCAGACGATGGGGCGCGGCGGCCTCTTCAGGTACGATAACTCTGACCATTCGATCCTTACGGGCATGTATGCCGCGGACAATTACACGGGCCGCGGCCGGCACGATCTCTGGGCAGTGGATCTGGGCAAGAGATACCTCGAATCATAGAAAGGGGTTTTGAGAGATGAAAAAAGTCCTGGTCGTTACCCTGAATATAGCTATCATCGCCGCGGCAGCCGCCGCCTATATAATCACTTATCTTAACCGCGATCTGGCAAAGGCCGGGCTCTCTTATGCGGGCTATTATGCCATGCTGCTGCTCTTTGCGTTTTGGGTCATAACCCTGGCGCAGTGCATAGCAAGACGAAAGCCCGTCTTTAAATCGGCCGTCCGCTCTTACGCTCCGGCCGCGATAGCGTGCTTCATCCTCGTTTCGGTGATATTCATCTCCGTGGGGCCGAGGTTCAGGGTGTTGAGCGACGAGACCAACATCGCCAGCGTCGCGAGGTCCATGTTATATGAAAAACGCACGGATAACGTAACCATGGGCCTATGGTATTACGATATTCTCTTCCCCCTGGAAAGGGTGGCGGAGAAGAGGCCGCTCATGTTCCCGTTCCTTGGCAGCATAGTCCATACGCTGCTTGGTTATCATGTTGAAAACGTTTTTATATTGAACTTCCTGGCGCTTTTCGCGCTCTTCTTCCTTGTCTACGGTCTGGTACAAAAGCGGTTCGGCCACATATGGGCAGTATCGGCTATTGTACTGATGGGAAGCCAGCCCATCCTGGCGCAATGCGCGACGTCGGGCGGGTTCGACCTTATGGCCACGCTATTTGTGGTGGTATCGTACGTTTCGCTTAAACAATTTCTACGCGAGCGCTCCGCCTTGAATTTCCAGCTTCTCTGGGTCAACCTCCTCATGCTTGCCAATATAAGATATGAGGGGGTGATGCCGCTCGTTATTGTCATGACCACGCTTGCCTTTTCAGGATGCGTCAAGGCGGACTTCTTCAAGGACGGCAGGAGCCTGGCCTACTCATGCGCCGCGCTCATATTCCTGCCGACTTTCTGGCAGAAGCTGATAGTGGCGGATCCCTACAGGACGGGAAGCCCCGGCGAGCCGACGTTCTCGGTAACCTATCTCCTGACGCACAGCATCGATTTCCTGAGGACTCTGGCTGACTATAGTTTCCGTAGCCCTTATAACGCCGTCGTGAACCTTATCGGCCTGGCCGGCCTCTTGTATTTCATATACCGCTTCGTGGTCAACAGGGAAGAGGCATTCAAGGGGCAGAGGCTGCTTTTGTACATATCGGCGGCTTGCATCGCCGCCTACTGGGTATTGATAACGTCTTTTAACCCCTCTCTGCTGGTCAATCCCACGACATCCAGGTATTACCTCTTATTCTTTGCGCTATTGCCGGTGTCGGCATTGATGCTGGCATCGCGCCTGGGTATATTCGCGCGCAAGCCCATGTACGTCTTGATCCTGTCAACCCTTATATTCCTGCTGTACCATCCCGTATCGGTGGAGGATTGGCTGTCCAAAGCCAGCTACTGGCCGAGGGAATACCGTTTCGTCATGGACGTCATATCCAAAGAGGCGGCAAAAGACAGGGGCTTCGTGGTCATATACGCCAAGCCGGGCCATCTGACGGTCTCTAATTACGGGGCCGTTGACTTCGCCTACGCGAATACCCACAGGCAGATCGGTTTTAACCTCAAGAGTCACCTCTACAGCAATATATTCGTGGTACAGGCCATACTTTATGCTACAATGGAACCGTCGGAAGAGTGCAGGCTCGACGGCAGGTTCACGCTGGAAAAATTGGTCGAGAGGCAGATCAACGAAAAGAGGTTCATCCGGATATCAAGGGTGGCCGCTATCGCGAAGTGAGGCGGGGGAGAGCTTGTGATGGACGAACGCAAGGCGGCAATCTTCAAGTTCGCGTCGGCTGCGGCGATGGCGCTGGTCGCGTATTTCCCGACGCTGCAGTGGATGGTCGACAGGTTCGAGGCGCCGGAGTCGTATTACGGACATGCCTACCTTATCCCGCTGATATCCGGCTATATTATCTGGCAGCGCAGGGATACCCTGAATAAAGCGCCTCTCTCAAGCGAGTGGTACGGACTGGCGATCGTCGTGGCGTGCCTTGCCGCGCATCTGGCCTGCGCGGCCCTGAGGGTATATTTCGTCTCCGGCTTTACGCTCGTCGCCGTCCTCTACGGGCTCGTCCTCTTCTTCCTCGGGAAGGAGACGGCCCGCATACTCACGTTCCCGCTCTTTTTCCTCTTCACGATGATACCCCTGCCGATGGTAGCCATAGCGCAGATCACCGTCCGCCTCAAGCTCTTCGCGACGCAGGCGGCGGCGCTTGTCCTGAACATCATCGGCTTTATCTGCGTTACGGACGGTAACGTCATCCGCATGCCGAACTCCTACGTCGTCGTCGATACGCCCTGCAGCGGCCTGCGCTCGCTCATTTCGCTCCTGACGCTCGGCCTTCTCTTCACGTATTTTGCCAGGATCTCTTACCCGAGGAAGGCCATCCTCTTGCTGTCCTCGGTCCCGATAGCCATCGCCACGAACATATTCAGGATAGTCGTCGTCGCCATCCTCAA
Organism: Candidatus Omnitrophota bacterium; assembly: GCA_016929115.1. Taxonomy (GTDB): domain Bacteria; phylum Omnitrophota; class Gorgyraeia; order 2-01-FULL-45-10; family 2-01-FULL-45-10; genus JAFGJL01. The sequence continues at coordinate 7,651 of JAFGJL010000075.1, forward strand.
CGACTTTTTTGGCCCCGAGGTGGCGATGGGCACGTTCCATTATGTGCTCGGCTTTTTCGTGTTTGTGTTTGCCTTTGGGGCCTTCCTCGGCGTGGCTAAACTGCTTGAGCGGAGGAGCGGATGAAGAGATACGCCAACCTCGGTTATGTATTTGTGCTCATCCTTTTCGCGGCCACGGCCGTGTTGTCCTTCTCGCTCTTTTTCCAGAAGAGGTCCAGCCGCGACCTTCTGGACATCCGCTCTTTCCCGGCGAGGATAGGGACTTGGGTAGACAGGGACATCCCGATCAGCGAGGGGGAATACCGCATTCTTGAGACGCGCAACGCGGTAACGCGCGAATACGAAGATCCTTCGCTCGGTAAGCTAGTGCTCTTCATCATATACTCGGATACGAACCGCTCCGTCTTCCATCCTCCCGACCTTTGCCTCGTGGGCGGCGGCTTCAGCGTCGTGGATAAGACGCGCGAACTTGTCACCTCGGCCGGACGCTCCTTCTACGCCAACAGGATGCTGATGAGGAAAGGCGACTACAAGCTGGTCGTCCTCTTCTGCTACAAGGCGGGCGATCTTTATTTCGACAGCTACTATCTCCAGCAGGCTTATATCGCCCTACATCAGCTCTTCGGCCGCCGGTTCTCCGGCGCGACGATACGCGTGACGATGCCGGTCGTTTCAGACGAGCGATCGACGCTCGCCATCGCGAAGGACTTCCTGGGCCAGGTCGCGGCGGCGTTAAATTCCCTCACCTCACAATAACTCCCATGGCCGGCTTTTACGGCCGGAAGCCGATGCGAGGCTTCGGCCTCTCAGGGGGCGGTTCCATCAGTTGCCGGATCGCCTCAAATATCGCCTGTATCTCGCC
>JAFGJL010000076.1 GCA_016929115.1 Candidatus Omnitrophota bacterium
CTCATGAACGTCGACATACAGCCGCAGCCGGAGAAGGCCCTTTCAGCCGAGAGCCTGAACGGCATACTTATACGGCCGGCATCGGCGGAGAAGCGCGTATTCGAAAGATGCGTCAAGAGCATCGTCGTCAGGCTCTCGACGAGCATCTCCGGAGCGTCGTACAGCGAGAAGATAGCCTCACCGGACGCCTCGGACGGGTATCTCGTCGACGCCGATACGATACGCCGGTTCATGAACGAGGTAAATAAGGACGCTAAGGTCAGGAAGACCGTTCCCGATATGAGGGTGACCGTCAAGGCCGTTCCCGCGTGCCCTGTGACCGGCGATGTCACGGCCGGCGAAAAGGTCATCGCGTTCCCCGTCTTCACGGATATCGAAAAAGATACCAGGGTAGAGATCATGGCGCAGAAGGCCCTCGTGGACGGCATACCCTTCGAGTTCTTTGTCGACGCGAGCTCGCCTGCCCGCTTCACGAAGGTCAAGGTCGGCCTTGCCGAGGGATTCGGGGAAGAGGTCGCGGAAGACCTTGCGCTGGGCGAAGACGTGCTGGGCCAGCGCTTCGAGATGAAGAAGACTTTCAAGAACGCCTATTCGTTTAAAAGCTCAGAAGCGAAACTTAAGCCCGGCGAGCATATCCAGGTGGGCGCGAGCCTCTTCTATCCGGACTTCAACAGGTGGTCCAAGACGTATTACTCGAAGGGCGTGCGGCTGGTCAGCCGCGCGGAGTTCGACGCGATGGCCGGCGACCGGCCGCAGCTGGAACTGGTCATGGCGCACGATCCGCGCGCGGGAAAAGAGTTCGGTTTCAGGATGAGGATATCTTATCCGGTCGATTTTGAGAAGGTGAGCATCGACTTCGGGGACGGGACCGGGCCGGTCATAGTTGAGGCGCGGCCGCCGAACCCGGAAGAGGCGGCGCTCCTTGAGTGCGCCCATACGTATGAAAAAGCCGGGAAGTTCCCCTTGTCGGTGAAGGTCTTATGCGGCGATTACAACCTGTGGTCTGGCGCGAACAAGTTCTATGAGATGACGGTGGTGGCGCCGGACGAGGAGAGATAGATGGTGCTGACAGCCGAGCAGGCGAAGGCGACCGACAGGCTCTTGCGCGAGCGCTTCGGCATATCGACGCTCGTCCTGATGGAGAACGCCGGCCGCTCTGTCGCCGAGGAAGCGCTCGGCATGCTGAAAGGGGACAAGCCCACAGCGGTCATTTGCGGCAAGGGCAATAACGGCGGGGACGGTTTCGTAGCGGCGCGCCACCTTATGGCGCGGGGCGTTAAGCCGGATATATTGCTGGCCGGCAAGTCGGCCGATGTCCGGAATGAGGCGAGGGCGAACCTCGATATCCTTGCCGCGATGGGCGTAAGGGTCACCGAGATCGATGAGAAGGACCTGCCGCTATTGAAAGCAAGGATATCTTCATGCGGGCTCATCATAGACGCGCTGCTGGGAGTCGGGCTTACCGGCACTGTGAAAGGGCCCTTCAAGGTCCTCATAGAGGCGATAAACGGTTCCGGCGCGCCGGTGCTGGCCGTGGACATACCCTCCGGCCTTGACGCTACGACGGGCCTCATCCTCGGCGCCTGTGTCCGGGCGCGTAAGACGGTCACGTTCATAGCGCCGAAACGCGGCATGACCGTCGCGGAGGGGCCGGGCCTGTGCGGCGAGATCGCTGTCCGCGGCCTCGGCGTCCCGACGGAGACGCTTGAGCGGTTCCTGTAGTTGATTTTTATTGAAAAAGGCCCTTAAAGAGGATAGAATTTCCGATAAGAAAGGCACTAAAAATGGCGAAAAAAAGCGTAGCCCTGATGGACAACAGGAAGCGCAGGACGAACTGGGTCACCGTCTACAAGAACATGTCAAAGGAGGGCCTCAAGCTTTCCTTCCACGAGCACGTCGAATACACGCTCGCCAAGGACCAGTATACCTCGACGCCGCAGGACGATTTCATCGCGGCGGCGATAGCGATAAGGGACCGGCTCGTCGAACGCTGGATCATGACGCAGCAGCGTTACCATGACCAGAACGTAAAACGGGTCTATTATTTCTCGCTGGAGTTCCTGATCGGCCGGCTCCTCGGCAACAACATGATAAACCTCGGCCTTGAGGAGGAGCTGAAAAGAGCGTTCGATGACCTGGGCCTCGACATGGAAAAGGTGAGAGAGCAGGAGCTCGACGCCGGGCTCGGCAACGGCGGCCTCGGCCGCCTCGCGGCATGTTTCCTCGATTCCATGGCGACGCTCGGCATACCGGCCCACGGCTACGGCATCCGTTACGACTACGGCATCTTCAACCAGAAGATCATCAACGGCTACCAGGTCGAATTCCCGGACGAGTGGCTACGCATGGGCTCTCCGTGGGAGTTCGCCAGGCCCGAGTACACCGTAAAGATAAAGTTCAACGGCCGCACCACTATGTACGAGGACCAGCACGGGAAATTGCGCGTCCAGTGGGTCGATACGGACGACATCCTCGCCCTGCCTTACGACTACCCGGTCCCGGGGTACAAGAACGACATCGTCAATACACTGCGCCTCTGGGCGGCCCGCTCCACGGAAGACTTCGACCTTTCCTATTTCAACGACGGCGACTACGAAAAGGCGGTCTATAACAAGCTCTTCTCGGAGAACATCTCCAAGGTCCTCTATCCCAACGACACGGTGAGCCAGGGCAGGGAGCTGCGCTTGAAACAGGAGTATTTCTTCACGGCAGCCTCGATCGCCGATATCGTGCGCCGCTTCAGGATGGAAAACACCGACATCAGGAAGTTCCCGGAGAAGGCGGCCATACAGCTCAACGACACGCACCCGTCCATCGCCATCGTGGAACTCCTGAGGATCCTGATAGACGACTTCGAAGTCGACTGGGACGCCGCATGGGATATCATCGTGGGGACGTTCGCCTATACCAACCACACGATCATGCCTGAAGCCCTGGAGTCCTGGTCGGTGCCGCTCTTCGAAAGGCTCCTGCCCAGGCACCTGCAGCTTATCTACGAGATAAACCGCCGGTTCCTGGAAGAGGTATCGGCCAAATTCCCGGGAGACAATGACCGCCTCAGGAGGATGTCGATCATCGAAGAGGGCAATCCGAAGAGGGTCCGGATGGGGTTCCTGTCGGTCATAGGGAGCCATTCCGTGAACGGCGTCTCCGAGCTGCACTCGAGCCTTGTCAAGACGCAGTTGTTCAGGGATTTTTACGAGCTCTGGCCGGAAAAGTTCAATAACAAGACCAACGGCATCACCCAGCGCAGGTGGCTGCGGAAGGCGAACACGCCCCTTTCGGGGCTTATAACCGAGTCGATCGGCGACGGATGGGTGATGGACCTCTACCAGCTTGAAAAGCTGCTCAAGTTCAAGAACGACGCCTCGTTCAGGGAGAAGTGGCAGAAAGTAAAGGACCAGAACAGGATATTCCTCTCCAACTATATCCGCGAGACGCTCGGCGTCACGGTCAACCCCGACTCGCTCTTTGACGTCCACATAAAACGCATCCACGAGTACAAAAGGCAGCTCCTTTTCGCTTTCTATGTCATATCGCAGTACCTGAAGGCCAAGAAGAACCCGAACGCCTTCCCGATACCCAAGGTCTTCATATCGGCCGGCAAGGCGGCGCCCGGTTACGCGATGGCCAAGCTCATCATCAAGTTCATCAATTCGGTCGGCGACGTCATCAACAGGGACAAGTCGGTGAAGGACAAGCTGAAGCTCATCTTCCTCGAGAACTACCGCGTATCCCTCGCCGAAAAGATATTCCCGGCCAGCGACCTCTCCGAGCAGATATCTACGGCCGGCACGGAGGCCTCGGGCACGGGCTGCATGAAGTTCATGGTGAACGGCGCGCTTACCATCGGCACATACGACGGCGCGAACATCGAGATAGCCAAGGAAGTGGGGGAGGACAATATCTTCCTCTTCGGCCTGAAGGCCGGCGAGATCCAGAAGCTGCGCGCGAAAGGCTATGATCCGCAGGCCTATATCAGGCGCTCGCCGGTGCTCAGGGAGATATTCAGCCTCATATCGTCCAACTTCTTCTCGCCGGTAGAGTTCGGCCTCTTCGAGCCGATCGCGAACAACCTTAAATACGTCGACTATTTCTGCGTCTGCGCCGATTTCGAGGCATACTGCGCGAAGCAGGAAGAGGTCTACAACATCTACAGGAACAGGGGCGAATGGACGCAGAAGTCCATAATCAACGTGGCTAAATCAGGCAAGTTCTCCAGCGACAGGACGATAAAAGAGTACGCGCGCGATATCTGGGATGTGCCTTTCGAAAAAAGATGAACAATGCTTATTGAGAACGCGCATTTTACGGTGTTTGACGTAGAGACGACGGGGCTCTTCCCGTACGCCGGCGACAGGATATGCGAGATAGGCGCCCTGAGGATCGAGGCCAACGGCGCTACCGAGAGACGTTTCCAGACGCTGGTCGATCCCGGCATGCCGATATCGGCCGGCGCCTTTGCCGTCAACGGCATAACGGCCGCCATGCTTAAGGGGAAGCCGGCCATCGGCGAGGTCTTGCCGGATTTTATGGAATTCATCAAGGGCAGCGTCCTCGTCGCGTACAACGCCGGCTTCGACCTCGGTTTTCTCGAGGCGGCGCTTGGCGAGCGTAATTACCTTCTGCTCGAGTATCCCGTGATAGACGTCCTCGCCCTGGCGCGCCGCGTCTTTCCCGGCTTGGGAAGATATAGCCTGATGCTCGTGGCCGGAGCGCTCGGCATCGACGCTTCCGGCGGCCACCGGGCCATGGCCGACACCATAATGACGTGGGGGGTGTTCCGTAAGGCCCTCGATGTCCTCGCCGGTCGCGGCGTAAAGGACATAGAGGATATCACGGCGCTTTACGCCGGCCGCCCCTCACAGGCCGAGGAGGCGCGCAGCCCCACGATAGAGCTTCTCGAGGACGCTATACGCTCGAATAAGAAGGTCGCCATCACGTACCTCTCCCTGTGGAACGACAGCCTCACCGAACGCGTCATCACGCCGAAACGGATACAAAAAGGGTACGGGAAGTCCTACGTCGTCGCGCATTGCCATCTGAGGAACGACGAGCGCCTGTTCAGGCTCGATTGCATACTGAAGGCGGGATTGCATGGATAAATTATGAATTATGAATGATGAATTATGAGTAAAAATAAAAAAGAAGATACCTTGAAGAAACTCGAAAAAAGCTTTGACGTGACGGCTGCCGGGATGAGGCGGATCGCGAGGGATTTTCACTCCGAGATGGAGCGCGGCCTTGCCGGCAAGAAGAGCTCTTTAAAGATGATACCGACCTATGTGAGGCGGCCGACCGGCGCCGAGAAGGGCACATATATAGCCCTTGACCTCGGCGGGACGAACTTCAGGGTCCTTCAGGTGGAGCTTAAAGGCGGCGGCAGGAGCGCGGTCGTGCGCGCCGAAAAGTTCGCCCTGCGCAAGGCCCATATCGCGACGACCGCGGGCGCCCTCTTCGGTTTTATCGCGCGCTCCATAAAAGATTTCATGGCCGGCGCCCGGCTCGGCGCGGGCAAGAGGGCCCATCTCGGGTTCACCTTCTCTTTCCCGGTGAAACAGGCTGCCGTCGATTCCGGCATATTGATCCGCTGGACCAAGGCCTTCCGCGCGAAGGGCGCCGAGGGCCGCGATGTGGTCGCGCTTCTCGATGACGCGCTCGGCAGGGAAGGCGTCACGGCTTTAACGGTGTCGGCGCTCCTTAACGACACCGTGGGGACGCTCGTCGCGAAAGCGTATGAAGACCGCCGGTGCGATGTCGGCGTCATCCTCGGGACCGGCACCAATGCCTGCTACTACGAGCCGTCCAGGGACGGCATGGTCATAAACATCGAATGGGGCAATTTTAATAAGCTCAAACTGACGCCGTACGACAGGGCGCTCGATAAGGCATCCGGCAATCCGGGCCAGCAGATACTGGAGAAGATGGTCTCCGGCATGTACTTGGGTGAGCTCGCCAGGCTGGTCTGCGCGGACCTCGTAAAGAAGAAGGCGCTTTTCGCAGGCAGGCCCGCGCCCGTCTTCGGCAGGGCATACGCTTTTGGGACGGAGCAGATGTCGAGGATAGCGGCCGATAGATCGAAAGGCCTCTCCGGCACGGCGGCCGTCCTGAAGGAGCTCGGCGTCAGGAAGGCGGCGCCTGAGGACATGGCGCTCATGAAAAAGGTATGCGACATGATCTCGACGCGCGCCGCCCGCGTGAGCGCGACAGCCCTGGCGGCCGTCCTTACTAGGACGGACCCGGCCATGTCGAGAGCGCATACGGCGGCGATAGACGGAAGCCTGTTCGAAAAATACCCGCGGTTTTCAGCCAAGATGAAAGACGCCCTGCGGGAGCTCTTCGGACAGAAGGCCCGCCGCGTCACGATGGCGCTGACCAAGGACGGTTCAGGCAAGGGAGCCGCCATCGTGGCCGCGGTAGCCGCGGCCTCGCGTTGACTACCTGGTCACACATGCCCAGACAACGTTACATAGCCCATGTCGACATGGACGCGTTCTTCGCCGCGATCGAGCAGCGCGATGACCCGCGCCTGAAGGGCAAGCCCATCGTTGTGGGGTCAGATCCGAAAGGCGGGAAGGGCCGCGGGGTCGTATCAACGTGTTCCTACGAGGCGCGCAGGTACGGCATCCATTCGGCTATGCCCATCTCGACGGCCTACCGGAAGTGCCCGCATGCCGCCTTCTTGCCTGTAGACGGAGAAAAATATTCGGCCGTATCCTCCGTGATATACGGGATATTCAACGAATTCACGCCCGATGTCGAACCTGTCTCTATAGATGAGGCATTCCTCGATATAACCGGAAGTTATAAGATATTCGGGACGCCCGTAGGGACTTGCAAGCTTCTTAAAGAACGCATAAAGAAAAGGACAGGCCTCACGGCATCCGTAGGGTTGGCTCCGACCAAGATGGCGGCGAAGATCGCCTCAGACCTTAAAAAACCCGACGGCCTGGTAGAGGTCAAGCCGGAGGGGCTGCTCGATTTCCTGCGGCCGCTCGAGGTGCGGAGGCTCTGGGGGCTCGGCCCGAAAGCGGAAGAGGCCCTGCGCCAGATCGGCATCAGGACAATAGGCGAGCTGGCGCGCAGGGACGCAAAAGAACTCACGCGCGTCTTCGGCAAGACAGGCGAATATTTCTGGCAGCTCGCCAACGGCATCGACGAGCGGCCTGTCGAGACCGGCGGAGAGGCAAAGTCGGTTTCGAACGAGACGACATTCGGCGAGGACACGTCGGATAAGGCGAAGATAAAGAGCGCCCTGATGAGGCTCTGCGAAGAGGTCTCCGGCAGGCTGCGCCATGACGGCGTAAGGGGCAGGACCGTCACCCTGAAAATACGGCTCGAGGGGTTCGATACCTATACGAGGGCCTCCACCATAGCCGAGGCGACGAACTTCGTCGATGTGATATACGGGGAGACAGAAAAGCTTTATGACGCTTTCGCCTCGTCGAAGATAATACCCCCGAAGAAGGTGCGGCTCGTCGGCGTGAAGGTGTCGAACCTGGTATCCGCGCGTGTCAGGGAGAGCCTCTTCGACGGCATCTCCGGCGCGAAGGACGAGAAGATACACAAGGCTGTCGATAGGATAAAGGAAAGATTCGGGGACGAGGCGATATTCAGGGCAGGGGGGAAAATTAGCTCATAGCTGATAGCTCATAGGAAAAGCTTTAAAGCCTATGAGCCATGAGCTAAACGTATTACGACAGGTGATCGGCATGTTAACGTATGATACAGCGATAATAGGCGGGGGAGCGGCAGGCATAGTCGCGGCGATAAGCGCGGCGAGAAAAAGCGCAAGCGTCATTATCTGCGAACGGATGCCGAAGCTCGGCAAAAAGATCCTGGTCTCAGGCGGCGGCAGGTGCAACCTCTCGAACGAGGCGCTAGACGGCCCGCATTATAACAGGGAGGGCCGCGGCCTCGTCCGGTCGGTATTCGCCCGGTTCGGTAGAGACGACATATCCGGATTCTTCAAGGAGGTGGGGCTGGAGATGTATGCCGAAGGCGGGCGCGTATTTCCTGTAACCGACCAGTCCTCATCGGTCCTGAAAGTCCTGGAGATGGAGTTGAAACGCCTCTCTGTAACCGTCGACTTCGGTTTCGAAGCGGCCGATATCGCGGGCGGCGACGGATTTACCGTTACTTCAAAGGCCGGTAAAAAGATAAAGAGCGATAAGCTCATCATCGCCGGCGGCGGCAAGTCATATCCGGCGCTCGGCTCGGACGGCAGCTGTTACGCGCTCGCGAAAAAGTTCGGCCATAGCGTTATCGAGCCGGTACCTGTAGCGGTGCCCCTTACGGTGAAAGATCCTTTATGCCATCACCTCCAGGGCCAGAAGATAGCGGCGCGGGTGAAGAGCATCATCGACGGCAATGTAGAGGGTGAGGCGGCGGGAGAGCTTCTTTTTGCGAAGTACGGCCTTTCGGGGACCGCTATCCTTGATATAAGCGATGAGATATCGATAGCTATTCACCGGCATAACAAGGGCGACGTGTTCGTTTCCGCCGACATGGTCCCGTTCATGGAAAAGGGCGCGCTGGAGAGCGAGTTAGGCAGAAGGATAGGCCGGAAGGTCCAGGCCGAAGAGATGCTGGCAGGTATCCTGCCCAATAAATTCAGCTATCTTTTCAGGGAGATGTTCAAGGCACCGGATACCGGCAAGGCCGCGGCCGCGCTTAAGGACAGGCGCTTCAAGGTCCTGGGGACGCGAGGGTGGAACGAGGCCGAGTTCACTGCCGGCGGCGTTGATGCGGGCGAGGTCGAGGAAGGGACGCTTGAGTCGAAGCTAAAGGAAGGCCTCTACTTTGCCGGCGAGATACTCGACGTACACGGCGGGCGCGGCGGTTACAACCTCGCGTGGGCGTGGGCGTCGGGTTTTATCGCGGGACTGGCGGAATAAAAGCGCATGAAAATATACGATATCGCGGTCATCGGAGCGGGCCCAGCCGGCGCCATGGCGGCTATCCGCGCCGCGCAGCTGGGAAAACGCGTCATCCTTATAGAGCGTAACGACGCTATCGGCAGGAAGCTCCTTCTTACCGGCAAGGGGAGATGCAACATCACCAACAGCGCGCCCCTCGATACGTTCGTCGAGAAATTCGGAAGGCAGGGGAATTTCCTGAGGTCCGCCTTCTTCAAGTTCTTCAACGAGGACCTGACGGCTTTTTTTAGGGCTAAGGGACTCGAGATGAAAACGGAAAGGCAGGGCAGGGTCTTCCCGGTCACGGATGACAGCCGCGCCATAGTGAAGGTCCTCGATGAATATCTTTCCGGCGCCGGTGTTGAAATGCGGTATAATAGCCGGGTCAAGAAGCTGCACAAAAGAGAGGACCTTTTCCGGATAGAGCTGGAGAGCGGCAGCGAGGTCGAGGCGGCCAGGGTCATCATGGCCACAGGCGGCTCTTCTTACAAGGCGACCGGCTCGGCAGGCGACGGTTTTCACATCGCGGAACACCTGGGCCATACCATAGCAAAGTTAAAGCCCGGGCTCGTTCCCCTGAAGACCGAAGAGCATTGGGTGAAGGGCTTGCAGGGGCTTGCGCTGGAAAATATCCGCCTCACATTCGAATGCGGCAGGAAAAAGATTGTCTCCGATATCGGGGAGCTGATGTTCACGCATTTCGGCGTCTCCGGCCCGCTCGTCCTTGACTTAAGCGGTGACATAGTCGACCTTCTCGAACAACACGACAAGGTCGGGCTCTTGATAGACCTCAAGCCGGGCTTGACGGCCGAGCAGCTCGACCGGCGTCTATTGAACGAATTCAAGGATAGCGGCACAAAAAGCGTGAAGAACATATTCAAGGCGCTTCTGCCGCTGAGGCTTATAGACGCGGTAATAGAGATGGCCGGCGTTGACCATAGCAAGAGGGGCAGCCAGATATCGCAGGAAGAGCGCCGGCGCCTGGTGCGGGCGCTGAAGGGCCTGCGGCTCACCGTTACGGGCGCGCTTGCCCTGGAAGAGGCGATGGTCACGGGCGGCGGCGTCTCGGCAAGGCAGATAGACCCGCGGACGATGGAGTCGAAGGTCGTGCCGGGGCTCTATTTCGCCGGTGAAGTGATAGAAGGGTGTGCCGCGAGCGGCGGCTACAACCTGCAGCAGGCATTTTCCACGGGTCATCTTGCGGGGGAGAGCGCGGCACATGCGTAAGATAATATTGGCTTCCGCCTCAAAGGCGAGGCGGAGATTGTTGGAGCAGATCGGCCTGAAGTTCAAGGTAGCCACGTCGCGTATCAAAGAGGATAGGCGGTTGCGTGGCGCCTGCAGCGACCTTGTCGTCAGTAACGCGCTTAAAAAAGCGAGGGACGTGGCGCGGCGCCAGGCTTGCGGTATCGTCATCGCTGCCGATACCGTCGTGCTGGTCGGCAAAAAGATCATCGGCAAGCCGGAAAGCATCAAGGACGCGTTCCGGACGCTTAAGCTCTTGTCAAAGAGCCCGCAATGGGTCTATTCGGGGATAGCGGTCATAGACATCGACCGCGGTAAGGCCTATACCGAACACGAGAAGACGAAGATATGGATGTACCCGCTTACAGACGCGGAGATACGGCGTTACTTCAGGAAGGTCTCGCCGTTGGATAAAGCCGGCAGTTTCGACATACAGGGAATGGGAGGTATTTTTATTGACCGCATAGAGGGTTGTTTCTATAATGTAGTTGGGTTGCCGTTGGCCAAGCTTGCCCGCATGCTCAAGAAGGCGGGCGTTGACATTTTTTAGGGCAAAAAGGGAGATAAAGCGATGAGCGGTATCTTTGGGGTCGTTTCAAAGAAGGACTGTGTCCAGACGCTCTTTTACGGGACGGATTACCATTCCCACCTGGGTACCGAGTACGGCGGGATGGCCGTCCTCGGAGAGAAACTGGAACGCCATATCCGCAACATCAGCCAGAGCCAGTTCAAATCGAAGTTCTACGAAGATTATAAGCACATGGAAGGCAATAAGGGCATCGGGGTCATCAGCGATTCGGATGAACAGCCGATATACCTGAACTCCAAGTTCGGGACGTTCTGCCTCGTCACGATGGGCCTCATCGAGAACAAGGACGAGCTCGCCAGGCGCCTTATGGACGAGGGGACGTCGTTCAGCGAAGTCGCTAAGGGCGGCACCAACGCGGCCGAGCTCATCGCCAAGCTCATAATACGGGGCGACAGCCTGATAGACGGCATCGAGAAGATGTTCGATGAGATCGAAGGCTCGTGTTCGTTGCTCCTGCTGAACAAGGACGGCATCTACGCCGCCCGCGACAGGTACGGCTACACACCGCTCGTGATCGGCAAGCGCGACGACGGCTGGGCCGTGACGTCGGAGGTGAGCGCGTTCCCCAACCTCGGTTATAAGACCCTTAACTATGTAAAGCCAGGCGAGATAGTCCTCATAAACGATAACGGCCCGGTCACCAAGAGGAAGAACGGCGCGACGCACCAGATCTGCACGTTCCTCTGGATATACACCGGATTCCCGGCATCGAGCTACGAAGGCATCAATGTCGAGACGGCGAGGGAACGGTCCGGCAGGGCCCTCGCGAAGCGCGACAAGGATATAAAGGTGGACGTCGTATCAGGAGTGCCGGATTCAGGCGTCGCCCACGCTATAGGATACGCCATGGAATCGGGAAAGCCCTACCGCAGGCCTCTCGTAAAGTACACGCCCGGCTACGGCCGCAGCTATACGCCGCCTTCTCAGGAGACGCGCGACCGCATCGCGATGATGAAGCTCATACCGGTGAAGGATATCATCGATGGCAACCGCATCGTCATCTGCGAGGATTCGATCGTGCGGGGCACGCAGCTGAAAAATTTCACCATCAATAAGCTCTGGGAATGCGGGGCGAAGGAGATACATGTCAGGCCCGCGTGCCCGCCGCTCATGTTCCCGTGCAAGTTCTGCCTGTCGACGCGCTCCATCAACGAGCTCGCGGCGCGCAAAGCGATAAAGGCGATAGAGGGCAGGGATATCGGGGATATCTCAGAATACCTGGATACCGGGAGCGCGAAATACAAAAAGATGGTCGACTGGATCATGCGCGACCTCGACGTGACGACGCTCCGGTACCAGACTATAGACGACATGGTCAAGGCGATCGGCCTTCCGAAAGAGAAGCTCTGCCTCTACTGCTGGACAGGCGAGTGCCCGCAGGCAAAAAAAGGCGCGAAAGCCGTTAAGGCGCCAAAGGCTGTAGCTAAGAAAAAACTCTCACCCGCATGCATCTGATAGCAATAGGCACATTAGCGAGCCTCATAGCCGGTTCGGCTACGATATTCGGCGCCGTTCCTATATTTTTTGTGAGGAAGATACCGGAGAGGTTTCTTGACGCATCGATGGGTTTTGCCGCAGGCGTTATGCTTGCCGTGACTTTTTTCGGCCTCATCAATCCCGCGATACGGATAGGGGGCATATGGCGGACGACTGCCGGGATATTGGTCGGGATGGTCTTCCTGATAATCATGGAAAAGAGCGTCCCGCATATTCACCGCGTCGCAGGAGTAAAGGGCCCGCCTGTCCACCTGAACAAGATCTGGTTATTTATCCTTGCCATAACCATTCATAACTTCCCGGAAGGCCTTACGGTCGGCGTCGGTTTCGCGGACGGTAACATCAGGGCCGGGATAGCCCTTGCCGTCGGCATCGGCATACAGAACATGGTCGAAGGCATGGCCGTAGCCTTCTCCGCCTTCAGGGAAAAAAAGCATGTGATGCAGGCCTTTCTCATTGCGTCGTTCACGTGCGTCGTCGAGCCTATCGGCGGCTTTTTAGGGAGCGCTGTCGTTACATTGAGCAAGTCCCTCATACCTTACGCCATGGCGTTCGCGGCCGGCGCCATGCTTTTCGTGACGAGCGAAGAGATAATCCCGGAGACCCATTCGCGCGGCCACGCCCGTGAAGCTACGGTGGGGCTCATATTCGGCTTCATCGCGATGATGGTCCTCGAGAAGCTGTTCTCGTAAGACGCGGCACCCTTTCCAAAGGACAGAAAAATGAATAAAGAGATAATGGATAAGATATCGGTCTTCCAGAAGAACGAGATAACGGAATATTTCATTTACACCAAGCTGTCAGAGTCGTCGAAAGGCAATAACAGGGAGGTCTTGCGCCGCATAGCTGAGGATGAGCTCAAGCATTATAACCTTTGGAAGAAATATTCCCGGAAGGATATTGCGCCGGACACCTTCAAGGTCTGGAAGTATTTTCTTATCTCGAAGATATTCGGCCTGACGTTCGGGGTCAAGCTCATGGAAAAGGGGGAACAGGGCGCGCAGGTCGCTTATAATGCGGTCTCCAAAGACGTCCCCGAGGCGGAATTCATCGCGCACGAGGAGGACGGCCACGAAAAAGAACTGATAGCGATGATAGACGAGGAACGGCTCAAATACGTCGGCTCCATAGTCCTAGGCCTCAACGACGCCCTCGTCGAACTTACAGGGGCGCTTGCAGGATTGACCTTCGCCCTGCAAAATACACGGCTCGTCGCGACAGCCGGCCTGATAACCGGTATCGCCGCGTCCCTTTCCATGGCCGCCTCAGAATATCTTTCGACGAAATCTGAAGAGGCCGGCAAAAACCCCCTGAAGGCATCGGTATATACGGGTATAGCTTATGTTTTTACGGTCCTCTTCCTGATATTCCCTTTCCTCGTATTTAAATACCTCTATTTGTGCCTCGGCGTTTCTCTGCTCAACGCGGTCATCGTGATATATCTTTTCACGTTTTATGTGTCCATCGCGAAGGACGTACCCTTCAGGAAGAGGTTCACTGAGATGGCAGCGATCAGCCTCGGGATAGCCGCGATCTCGTTCTTTATCGGGCTATTGGTAAGGCATTTCCTGCGCATAGATGTTTAGAGGCGTGATCATATGATGAATACCGTAGTACGAAAAAGGGTTCGCCTCATAGCTTTTTATCTTCCGCAGTTTTATCCTATACCCGAGAACGACGAATGGTGGGGCAAGGATTTTACTGAATGGACGAATGTAAAAAAAGCTCAGCCTCTTTTTAAAGGCCATTATCAACCGCGTGTTCCAGCCGATCTGGGGTATTATTCATTGCTTGATCCCGGAGTTCGAGAAGCCCAGGCCGATCTGGCGAAAGAATACGGCGTTTATGCTTTTTGTTATTATCATTATTGGTTCAGCGGCAAGCGGCTACTGGAAAGGCCGTTCAATGAAGTCTTAAGATCGGGAAGACCCGATTTTCCATTTTGTCTTTGTTGGGCAAATGGATCTTGGGGAGGAGCGTGGCAAGGAGACAGAGATAGGATATTGATCGAACAAAGATACTCCAAGGATGATCATAAGAACCATTTCTACGCATTATTAGAGGCATTCAATGATGAGCGATACATTACCATTGATGGGAAAAAAGTTTTCGTTGTTCATCTGCCGGCAGATCTGCCGGATACGAGAGTATTTTCGGAATTATGGCAAGAGCTGGCGCTTAAATCCGGCTTGAGGGGTTTTTATTTTGTGGGGGTGCTGCAGAATAATACCTGGCAACATCCCGAACAATACGGTTTCGACGCATTTATCGTGAACCCGATTTCCCTCATTGGCCGTTTTGACCTATCAACCTATCCGGCTAGTATGTATAATAAATTACGCGGCAAACACGTTCAACATATGGATATTAAGCGTTTTACTCTGCCGTTCAAAGTTAATTACGGATTTTTTACGAAATGCCTCGATTTTTTTGGAAAAATCGGCCCCGGAGAATATCCATGCGTTATCCCGAATTGGGACAATACACCACGCTGTGGAAGACATGGTTATGTCCTGCATGATTCAACTCCCGAGCTATTCAGGAAACACCTAAAACGCGCGATAGAGCGTGTATCTCATAGGGAAATCGAGCATCGCCTTGTTTTTATCAAGTCATGGAATGAATGGGGTGAAGGAAACTATCTGGAGCCCGATGAGCGTTTCGGGAGAGGCTATTTAAAAGCCATGAAAGAGGACGGTTCAGGTATATGAAACGTATCAATTTTCCGTTTTTTAAGACTTTACAGGCGCGGCTTACACTGGCGCTGATCCTGGCGATGCTATTCGTCGGTACGATAAGCAATTTCTTCATATACAGGTATGCCTTTGACGCCCAGTTCAACGACCTCAGGGAGAAGCTGAAGACGATCGCGCAGACGGCCGCTCTTATGATAGACGCCGGCACGCTTAAAGAGATCCCGTTGAAGCGCACCGGGATGGAGACGCCGCAGTATAAGACGGTCGTCGCCCAGTTGGCGGCTATCAAGGACGCGAATCCCCAGATCAAATATATCTATATCATGGCCATGACCGGCAGGGAGGGCATCCTGCAGTTTGTCTCGGATCCCGCCAAGCCGACCGCCGATGATATAAGGAAAGGCCGCACCACGTATCCGGGCGATACCTACGACGCCTCCGGTTTCCCGGAGATGCTGCGGGCCTTCCACGGCCCGTCCGCGGATAAAAAACTGGAGATCGACAAGTGGGGCGCCACTTTATCGGGATACGCCCCTATACGCGACAGGAAAGGCAGGGCAGTGGCCATCCTTGGCGTGGATATGGGCGCGGAAGAGGTCTACGGGGCACAGGTAGACGTCAAAAGGAGGGCGGCCTTCGTCCTCCTTATGGGACTGGTCATCTCTTTACTGCTGGCATCCTTGATATCGAACAGGGTCAATGAGCCGATGAGGAAGCTGCTGGAGGGGACGCGCCGAATAGCGGGAGGTGACCTGCAGTATCATGTGGAGGCCAAAGGCCCCGACGAGGTAAAGGAGCTTGCCGTCGGCTTTAACCGGATGGCGCAGAGCCTGCATGAGTCGAGGGAGAAGCTTGTCGATTATTTCTACAGCATCATGAAGTCTTTTGTCAGTATAATCGAAGCGCGGGACCCTTATACTAGAGGGCACTCGGACAGGGTCGCCAAATACGCCGAAAAGATAGCTCTGAAGATGGGCTTGCCGCAGGAGAAGATAGAGATATTGAAAGAGGCGGCTCTGCTGCATGACATAGGAAAACTGGGCGTCAAAGAGGTCATATTGAACAAAGAGGAGGAACTGACCCCGGAGGAATGGGAAGAGGTGCGCAGGCATCCGGCAATAGGGGAAGAGATATTGAGGCCGGTCTCCCTGGACAGGGAGATACTGGAGGCGGTGAGGGGGCACCATGAGCATTACGACGGCACGGGCTATCCCGACCGGCTCAAGGGCGAACAGATAAGCATACTCGCCGCCATCGTCTCCGTGGCCGATGTTTACGATGCCATGACGTCTCACAGGGTATATGGCAAGACGCTGACCAGGGAAGAGGCCATCGAGCAGCTTGAAAAGAACAGGGCCGTCAAGTTCAACCCGCGAGTCGTAGATACCTTCATACGCATATTGCGCGAAGAGTAAAATTAGGAAAATTAGGGACAGACACCTATTTCCATTGACGCCCCTCTCTCTATCATGATACCATTAGCTTATGCCAAGGATAGCCCGCATAGTCGCCATAGATCACCCTCACCACATCACCCAGAGAGGCAACTACCGGCAGAACGTATTTACTAATGATGCCGATAGAAAACAGTACCTGGAATTCATAGCCTACTATGCTAAGAAGCTCCACTTAGAGATCATCTCCTATTGCCTCATGGATAACCATGTGCACTTTATAGCCATACCAAAGCATGAAGACTCGCTTTCAAAGACATTCAGCATTGCCCACACAAGGTATTCCCAATACTTCAATAACAAAATGTCATCATCCGGTCATCTCTGGCAGGGGAGATTCTATTCATGCGTACTGGATGAGCGGCACTTAATGGCTACAGCCAGGTATATAGAACGTAACCCTGTCCGTGCTAAGATAATAAAAGACCCGATAGATTACATGTGGTCAAGCGCAAAATGCCATGCCAATAAGTCCCGCACTGAAATCATCGATACAAGCCAATTATTCAGATATATTGAAATACCCCAAAAAGATTGGAAAGAATTCATAAGCGAACACGATAACCCTGATGAAATAGCAAGGATCCGTAAGAGCACCATTACCGGAAGACCCCTTGGTAGTGAACACTTCATAGAGAAGCTTGAGAAGGTATTCGACCAAAGGCTTCGTGCCTTACCGGTAGGTAGGCCGAAGAAGGAAGAGAAAAAATAGGTGTCTGTCCCTAATTTTACTAATTTTATGTCAAAGTTTATTAATATTGCGCTTGGCGGAGCGGCAGGGGCACTTCTTAGGTACTGGTTGTCAGGGTTGACTTACAGGTTCTTCAGCGGAGGTTTTCCCTGGGGGACACTGGCAGTTAACCTGATCGGTTCTTTGGTCATAGGGTTCATGTGGGGTGTATCTGAAACAATAACTGTTTCCCAGAATGCAAGACTGTTTGTATTTATAGGAATCTTAGGCTCCTTTACGACTTTTTCAACATTCTCATTGGAAAATTTCCATTTATTGCGCGATGGGGAATACTGGTTTGTATTCAGCAATGTTATGGTTAGTGTGATTTTGGGTATTGCTTTAGTTTTTGCAGGATTTTTTATGTCAAGGTCGATACTGGGATTTTTAAGATAGGAGGAAAGCATGAAATTGCCCGAGGAAGGCATGCTTTTGAGGATATTCATAGGAGAAGCGGATAAACACAACGGTAAACCCCTGTATGAACAGATAGTTTTAAAAGCCAGAGAACTGGGCTTGGCCGGGGCGACCGTTCTTAGGGGCATGATGGGTTTCGGCGCTGACAGCCGGATGCATTCGGCGAAGATCCTTCGGCTTTCGGAAGACCTGCCCACGGTCGTCGAGATAGTGGACACGGAAGAGAATCTTAACAGGCTCATGCCGTTCCTGGACGCAGTCGTGACGGAAGGGCTTATTACAACGGAAAAAGTAAGGGTAGTAAAATACAGGCATAGCTGATGGGAGCAGATGGAGGAGATTGCTGTGGCGGCAGCTAGGAAGTGAAATCGTTAAAAAAGGGTTAAAAATGAAGATAGGAGAATTAAAGGTATGTCTGAGGCCGCAAAATAAAGCGTATTGACAAAAATCAGCCATGTGCTACAATTTTCAAAAAGGCGATATTATAGATATATGTCACAATTAGTGCGATTTGGGATATCCGCGGAAAGGGGCCTGTTGGCCAAATTCGACCGGCTGATCGGTGAGAAAGGCCAGACCAACAGGTCAAAAGCCTTCTCGGATCTCGTACGCCGGGAGCTGGTAAAGAAAGAGTGGGTCGAGGGCAGGGAGGTCGCGGGCGCCATCGTGATGACGTATGACCACCACAAGAGAGAACTGGTCAATAAACTGATGGATATCCAGCATGATTTCAATATGGTCATCATGTCCACCCAGCATATCCACCTGGATCATGATAACTGCCTGGAGATCGTCGCGATAAAAGGCGCCTCGCCGCAGGTCCAGAAACTGGCCGACGCGCTCAAAGCGGTCAGGGGCGTTAAGCATGTCGATATAGCGATGTCCAGCACCGGGAAGAATTTATGATTTTTTTGTATGTTAGTAGCACAAAAAGCAAATAGGTAGCATGGAAACAAGCGATATAGAAGCATTGCGGAAAACCCCTTTGTGCGAAACCCATATAGCCATGGGCGCGAAGATGGCTCCTTTTGGCGGATGGCTTATGCCGATACAGTACGAAGGCATACTGGCAGAACACGCCCACACGCGCCGGGCGGTATCCGTATTCGATATTTGCCATATGGGTGAATTCAGATTAGAGGCGGATCCTGTTTCGTCAGGGCTCGATCGTATCGTTACTCAGAGCATACTTTCAATGCCCATAGGATCATGCCGTTACGGCTTCATGCTGAACGAAAAAGGCGGAGTCATAGACGACCTTGTCGTATACCGGCTCGGGAAGGCGTCGTGGATGCTTGTTGTGAATGCCGCGACTATCGCCGGCGATGAAGCGCACCTGAGAGCGCATCTTTCCGGGAGATACGATCTTGATAATATATCCGAGGAGACAGGCAAGCTCGATATCCAGGGGCCGAGGTCGCCGGAAACGCTCGAGCATCTTTTTGGCGTAAGCGTAAAAAAGCTCGCCTATTACACTTTCGGTAAATTCGATCTTGGGGGCAAGGACGTTATAGTAAGCCGTACGGGTTATACCGGCGAGGTTGGATATGAGGTGTATATTTCGGCTGATAGCGTAACAAGGTTATGGAAGCATTTGTTCGAAGAAGATGAACGCATAAAGCCTGCGGGCCTGGGTTGCAGGGATACGCTGCGCCTTGAGATGGGATACCCGCTTTACGGCCAGGACTTAGACGCGGATCACACGCCGCTTGAGGCGGGATTCGAGAGATTTGTCGATCTTAAGAAAGATTTTATAGGAAAGGCCGCCTTGATAAGGGAACGCGAAGAAGGCATAAAAGAACGCCTGGTTTGTTTCGGATCCGATACGCGTCGTTCGCCCCGGCACGGCTTCGCGATATTCAGCGGCGCAAGCCGCATCGGCACGGTAACCAGCGGTTCTTTTTCTCCGAGTCTTTTGACGGGCATAGGGATGGGGTATGTTTCCGGCAGTCTCAAGGCGGGCGACAAGCTTCTGACCAAAGACAAAGGAACCGAAATAGCCGTGACGGTAGTCAATAAACCCTTTTATGGAAAAGAGAGGACTGTATGAAAATACCAAAAGATCTTTTTTATACTAAGGATCACGAGTGGGCCCGGCTGGAAGGGAAGAAGGCGTATATAGGCATTACTGATTATGCGCAGGCCGCGCTCGGGGACATCACATTCGCGGGGTTGCCAAAAAAAGGGGATATGCTGAAGCAGGCCGAAGCTATCGCAACGGTTGAATCCGTAAAGGCCGCGTCGGACGTATATGCCCCCTTTTCCGGCAAAGTGACGGCGATCAATGAAGATCTTGCCGCGCATCCCGAATTTATAAATAGATCCCCTTACGATGAGGGATACTTTTTTATCATGGAAATTTCCGACGAGTCCGAAAAAGCGAAATTAATGGATGCCGCTGCCTACGAGCAATATATGGAAGGTATCTCAAAGTGAACTATATCCCCCACACCAAAGACGATGTCGGAAAGATGCTTGAGACCATAGGGGTTTCAAGCATCGACAGCCTTTTTAGCGACATACCGCAGGCTTTACGGCCGAAATCTTTCAATATACCGCAAGGCAGATCGGAGCTTGAGGTTACGGAGCGCTTAAGAAGGCTCTCGTTAAAAAACGCTGCCCATCTCATTAACTTCGTTGGAGCGGGTTTCTATGATCATTTTATCCCCGCCGCGGTCGACGCGATCGTAAACCGCCCGGAATTTTATACAGCTTATACCCCCTATCAGCCGGAATGTTCCCAGGGGTGGCTCCAGGCGATATACGAATATCAGACAGTTATCTGTGAACTTACCGGACTCGACGCGGCCAACGCTTCTCTGTATGACGGTGGGACGGCTATTTACGAAGCGGCGATGATGGCGGTCAGGCTTACAAAACGCAACAAGATCATTATGGACAGCGGCGTTAACCTTATCTACCGCACTATGTTGTACACCTATACGTCGAATCTTTCGGTCGAGTTCGTAGAGATACCCGTTGTGCATGGCCAGAGCTCGCGCGAAGAGCTCTTTAAGCATCTCGACGATAAGACAGCGGCTGTGATCTTGCAAAATCCCAACTTCTTCGGCGCCGTAGATGACTATACCGACATAGTAGAACGTGTCCACAAGCACGGGGCGCTTGCCGTAGCTTCTGTTTATCCGGTTTCGCTGGGCATGTTGAGATCGCCGGGTGAAACGGGGTTCGACATCGCCGTGGGTGAAGGGCAGAGCCTTGGGATCCCGCTTTCGTTCGGCGGCCCGTATCTTGGTTTTATGGCCGCAAAGAAGGAGCTGGTAAGGCAGATGCCGGGCAGGATCGTGGGCGCCACGGTCGATAAAGACGGGAAACGCGGTTTTGTTTTGACCCTGCAGACCCGCGAGCAGCATATAAGAAGGGAGAAGGCCACTTCCAATATATGTTCGAACGAAGCGCTGTGCGCGCTTCGCGCCGCCGTATTCGTTTCGCTGCTTGGCACGGAAGGTTTAAAAGAGCTTGCCCAGCGCAACTTCGAAAAGGCGGAATTCGCAAAATGTGAATTATCAAAAATACCGGGCGTAGAGGTAAAACGCTCTTCCCCGACCTTTAACGAATTTACCGTCCTTTTGCCGGGCCATGCGGATGAAGCAGTGTATAGTATGATCGATAAAGGTTTCGCCTGCGGTTTCCCGTTAGGCAGGTTTTATAAAGGCATGGATAGATATCTCCTCGTCGCGGTTACCGAGAAGAGGACAAGGGAGGATATCAGAGGGCTCGTGGATAGCCTGGAGGCTGTGCTATGAAACTTATTTTTGAGAAGGGCCGGCATGGCCGCAGGGGTTACGTCCAGGCAAAGTCGGATGTGCCGGAGGCGAAACCGCTTGATAAAAGATACAGGCGCCATAAGGATCCTTGCCTTGCCTTCGTAAGCGAGCTTGATGTCGTCCGCCACTATTCCGAGCTTTCGCGCCTTAATTATTCGGTAGATACGAATTTCTATCCGCTCGGTTCCTGCACGATGAAGTATAACCCGAAGTTCACCGAACGCATAGCTTCTCTCGACGGTTTTGCGCAAGTGCATCCGCTCTTGCCGCAGATATCCGGCGGGGGTATGCTTGCCCAGGGTTCGCTGGAAGTTTTATATGATACGGAGAAGCTTCTTGCCGAAATAACCGGGATGAGCGCCTTTACCATGCAGCCGCTGGCGGGGGCTCACGGCGAGCTTACGGGAGTCATGCTGGTAGCCGCTTATCATAAGGCCAGCGGATCCAGGCGCAAGTATGTCATAGTTCCGGACTCGTCCCATGGCACGAATCCGGCCAGCGCCGCGATCGCGGGATACGATGTCATCGTAATAAGGACGGCCGCGGACGGCTATATGGATCTGGAGGAATACAAAAGAAGGATGGACGGAAACGTCGCGGCCGTCATGCTGACATGCCCGGATACCCTTGGCCTTTTTAATCCGCGCATCAAGGAGATAGCGGATATCGCCCATAAGGCGGGCGCGCTTATGTATTATGACGGCGCCAATCTTAATGCCATGCTCGGGAAATGCCGTCCGGGCGACATAGGATTCGACGTTGTGCATATAAACCTGCATAAGACCTTTGCCACACCGCACGGCGGAGGTGGCCCTGGAGCGGGGCCGGTAGGCGTGAGCGGGAAACTGGCGGACTTTCTGCCCATTCCACGCGTTATACGGCGCACGGACGGCACCTTCGCCCTTGATTATCATCGCCACAAGTCGATAGGTTACATAGCTCCCTTTTACGGGAACTTCGGGGTAGTGCTGAAGGCCTATGCTTATATGCTGCTTTTGGGCAGAGAAGGCCTCATCGGGGCTGCCGAGACGGCCGTGTTGAACGCGAATTATTGCTTGGCGAGATTGAAAGGCCATTACGAATTGCCGTACGGCAGGACATGCATGCACGAGTGCGTGTTTTCCGCCTCGCGCCAGGCGAAAAACGGGGTACATGCCATAGACATCGCCAAATATCTGATCGACAGGGGATACCATCCCCCTACGATATATTTTCCGTTGATCGTAAAAGAAGCTTTGATGATCGAACCTACGGAAACGGAGTCAAAAGAGACGCTGGACGGTTTTTTGGACACCATGGTTGAGATTGCCCGCCTTGCGGAGAAAGACCCCGCCTCTGTTACCCAAGCGCCGCTTCACATGCCTGTCAAACGGCTCGACGAGACAAAGGCCGCGCGCGAACCGAACCTTCGCTGGCAGCCGTAACAGTCTATAAAAATATGAGAACATTCAGGCTCATCCGGTCCAAGCCGGCGGGAGCGCATTACAACATGTGGCTGGACGAAAAGATGTTTTTGCGCTATCTCGAAGACGGCGTTCCCACGTTACGCGTATACCGCTGGGATAGGCCTTCTTTCACATACGGTGTTTCGCAGGAGCCGGAAGACGGGCTCGACATGGAATGCTGTTCCTCAGACGGGGTGGAAGCCGCGAAAAGGATGACGGGCGGAGGCATACTTTTCCATGATGACGAGATAACGTATAGCTTCGTATGCTCCAGGGAGGATATAAGGGAGCCGAAAGAATATTTCGTTTCTTATAAGGAGATCTGCGCTTTTCTGATCCGGTTTTACGGATCGCTCGGGTTAAAACCTTCTTTCGCTCTTGACGAGCCGGCTTTTAAGGATAGAAGCATGCCGCATCGCATCTGCGGCGCGTCTTACGAAAAATACGATATCGTCGTTAACGGCAGGAAAATAGGCGGTAACGCCCAGAAGAGGAACAGGCGCGCCGTATTCCAGCACGGTTCCATACCGTGCGCGATAGACTGGGACCTGGCAAGACGCTATATAAAGCCGTTTCCCGAAAACATGCCTTTGGGGATCACTACACTTTCGGATGAATTGCCGGAGTTGCCCGGAAAAGACATTTTGGAAAACAGGCTTATCGAAGCGTTCGGTATAGAATTCGGAGTATGTTTTGCGGAAGATAACCGGTCATCGTATGAAACCTTCGTGGCTGAATAAAAAAATAGACCTGAGGGCGTGTTCAAGGACAAAAGAGATCTTGCGTTCTCTGCGTGTCGAGACCGTCTGCGAGCAGGCGATGTGCCCGAATATAGGGGAATGCTTCGGCCGCGGAGAAGCGACTTTTCTGATACTAGGTAAACACTGCACGCGCGCATGCAGTTTTTGCAATGTCAGGAAAGAAAAACCGATAGGGCCGGATCCCGGCGAACCGGGCAGGGTAGCTGAAGCGGTAAAACTGTTTTCCCTGAAGCACGCGGTCATTACGAGCGTTACCCGCGACGACCTTCCGGACGGCGGCGCCTCACTTTTTGCGGATACGGTCCTATCCATCCGCGAGAGATCCCCCGGCGTTAAGGTGGAGGTCCTGATACCGGATTTTCGGCTTTCGCCGGGCGCGATCACGCTTGTGGTAAAGTCCTCTCCCGATATCATAGCGCATAACGTCGAAACCGTTCCCTCGCTTTATGAGATTACGAGGCGGGGCGCGGATTATGACCGGTCGCTCGAAGTGCTTCGCATTGTAAAAAGCCTGTCGCCGAAGATCAGGACAAAGTCCGGCATAATGCTCGGTATGGGGGAAAGAGAGGATGAGGTTTATTCGGTGATGAGGGATCTGCGTTCTGTTTTTTGCGATTTTTTGAGCATAGGGCAATATCTTGCCCCGAGCCGCAGCCATCATCCGGTCAAAGAATATATAACGCCGGATAAATTCAAGCGCTATAAAGAAGAAGGCATCGAGATGGGATTCGCGCACATAGAGAGCGGGCCGTACGTCCGCAGTTCCTATATGGCCGCAAGCTACTTGCATGGAAAATAGCATGGTTGAAAATACACGGATGATCATCGCGGGAGCGTAGATCGGAATGGACAAAAAGGTCTATATGCGCACGTTCGGTTGGCCGTTGGTTACGGTGGCGAGGGATGATATTGCAGTTATTTAGAAAATTAAACTGTTTATGAAAAGTAAAATGTGGAGCCGATAATGAAACAATGGTATGAGGAATTGTATGAAAATTACGCCCACAAATACGATAAAGAATGCTTTGTTCAGGGAACTGTGGGCGAATGTGATTTTATCGAAAAAGAAATCGGAGAGGATAAATCCCTGAAGATACTGGATATCGGTTGCGGTACAGGTAGGCATGTTATTGAGCTGACAAAAAGAGGATATAACGTGATAGGCATAGATTTGTCTGAGCCACTGCTTAAAAGGGCAAGAGAAAAGGCGCAAGAACAAGGGTTGGCAATAGATTTTCAAAAACAAGACGCTCGGAACCTTTCGTTTGAAAACAAGTTTGATCTTGCGATTATGTTGTGCGAAGCGGGTTTTTCTCTTATGGAGACGGATGAGATGAATTTTGAAATACTCAAGAATGTCACGAAGGGGTTAAAAGATAACGGTAAATTGATTTTCACCACACTTAACGGTTTATTCCCGCTTTTTCATTCGGTTAAGGAATTTTATGAATCGCAAGCTAAAAAAGGAGGCGCAGAATATCAGGATTGCACGCTTGATTTGATGACTTTCCGTGATTATCACACAACAGTTATTGAAGATGACTCCGGCGATAAAAAGGAAATCAAGTCTAATGAGCGGTATTATGTGCCTAGTGAGATTACGTGGCTTTTAAAGACTCTTGGGTACAAAAAAATAGATATTTTTGGAGCAAAACTGGGGGAGTTTTCAAGAAACGAAAAATTGACTATTGATCATTTTGAAATGCTTGTTATAGCGGAGAAAAAATAAAGAGTATGGGAAGATGCGCGAGCTAGATAATTTTTTGCCTTTTGTTAGAAATTTATAGAGGCAAAAATTGTTGTAACTAGATAGGAGATAGTAGGTTATGTCAAAGAGAGTTTTCATAAGGACCTTCGGTTGGCCGATGTCTACCCTATAGACACAGTATGGCTGATATTGCGGAGGCGTTGACGGGGGAGTAGAAACGCAATCTTGCCTAAGATGAAAAATCATTCCTGCCAGAAGTAGAATTTCATTGACATAATTTTTTTTGTCAATATAATGCATATATATGCATAACAAGGAGACGCAATATGAGGCCTAAGAAGACAAGGTGGGTAACGTGTGAGCCGGGAGAGCGCTGTTTTCGGCCTCAATGCAAGTCAGAAAGGGAGCTTGAAGGCGTTATTCTTAGCTTGGATGAATTTGAAGCCATGCGCCTTTCATATCTTGAGGGTTATGATCAGGGGAAAATCGCCAAGCAGATGAAAATTCATCAATCAACGATTTCGCGTATTTTGGCATCAGCCAACAAGAAAGTAACAGACGCTTTGGTGAATATTAAGGCAATACGTATTGAGGGCGGCTGTTGCAGTGTCGTAGGGAAAACGGTGAAAAAATGAAAGAGTGGAAGAAATTTCTTTATATCGTAGCGGCTTTCTTGGCGTGTTTCTATTTGCCGATTGAAAATTTGAGATTTAGTAATGCTGTTTTTGAGGCTCTTGCTCTTGTTAAATGGTACGCTCGGGAGCATGTTCTCTTGTGTCTTGTTCCGGCGTTCTTTATAGCCGGGGCCATATCTGTATTTGTCAGCCAAGCGTCAGTGATGAAGTATTTCGGAGCTAAGGCGAATAAATTTTTATCGTATAGTGTGGCATCTGTGTCTGGGACAATATTGGCGGTATGTTCATGCACGGTGTTGCCTTTGTTTTCGGGGATTTATAAAAGAGGGGCTGGACTTGGGCCTGCGATCGCCTTCCTATATTCAGGACCCGCGATTAATGTTTTAGCTATTATTTTGACCGCGCGGATCCTTGGCTGGCAGTTGGGCTTAGGCAGAGCTATCGGGGCGGTTGTTTTTAGTGTTGTTATAGGGTTACTCATGCATTTAATCTTCCTTAAGGAGGAACGTGCCCGCCACGCAAATGGAGATCTGCAATTCGGCGAGATTAAGGCGTCCCGGCCGCTCTGGAAAGATATTATTTATTTCTTCTCGATGGTAGCAATACTTGTGTTTGCCAATTGGGGCAAGCCGATAGCGGGTGATACCGGCATTTGGAGCTTGATCTATGCATCTAAATGGTGGATTACCGGATTCTTTTTGGTGGTTTTAGGGTTAACGATGATTAATTGGTTTAAGAAGGACGAACTTAAAGAATGGACTTGGGCTTCATGGGGGTTCGCTCTACAGATATTACCGCTTCTTTTGGGAGGCGTATTGATTTCGGGATTTCTTCTAGGCAGGGTTGGCCATGAGGGCGTTATTCCTTCCCGCTGGGTAGAGTCATTAGTCGGAGGGAATTCTTTGCGAGCGAATTTCTTCTCATCGATCGTGGCGGCGTTTATGTATTTCGCTACGCTTACTGAGGTGCCGATTTTACAAGGATTAATCGGATCGGGCATGGGCAAGGGGCCTGCCTTGGCGCTTCTCTTAGCCGGGCCCGCATTGAGCTTGCCGAGTATGCTGGTTATTCGAGGTGTTATCGGAACAAAAAAGACAGCCGTCTATGTCTGCCTTGTCGTCATTATGGCCACGATAAGCGGAATGATTTTCGGGGCGATAGTTAAATGATGATTAACAAGACGATTAATCTCAGTGAGGAGGATTTGCTCAGAATTGAGCAGATCGTCCTTGATCGGGATAAAGATGAGGCGTTGGATTTTATTAAAGAGGTAATCAAGAAGCAGATTGATAAAGAAAACGCCTCAAGAATGAAGAGGGAAGGGATATAAATGAAAAAAGAAGCGGATGAAATTAAAAAGATCGTTAGAGACGGCTACGCAAAAGCGTTATCGCAGAAGAACTCATGCTGTTCTTCAAGTTCTTGCTGTGGCGGTGTAACGCAGGCGGATGATATCAGCAAGAAAGTGGGTTATAGCGATTCAGATCTAAACGCTGTCCCGGAAGGCGCAAATTTGGGCTTTGGATGCGGCAACCCTGTTGCCATCGCATCATTAAGAGAGGGCGATATTGTTCTTGATCTTGGGAGCGGTGCGGGCTTTGACGCATTCCTGTCGGCTCAGCGTGTTGGGAAAACCGGCCGGGTCATTGGTGTTGATATGACACCGGAAATGGTCGCTAAGGCCAAGGAGAATGCCAAGAAAGGCAACTACGCGAATGTAGAGTTTCGTCTTGGAGAGATCGAGAAACTGCCGGTAGAGGACGCTTCTATAGACGTAATAATTTCAAACTGCGTTATCAATCTCTCGCCGGATAAAGAGGCAGTCTTTAAGGAAGCGTTTCGAGTGCTTAAATCCAGCGGAAGGCTAATGGTTTCTGATTTGGTGTTGGCGAAGGAACTGCCGAAAGAGATCAAAGATTCGGTTGAGGCGTATGTGGGTTGTCTTGCCGGGGCGATTAAGAAAGACAATTATCTCGAATTTATCAAGCAGGCGGGGTTTCAGGATATAAAGGTAATAAGCGAAGCCAGCTATCCGGTGGACGCCATGTTTGATAATCTTGAGGCGGCTTCTGACGCAATCGTGAGCATAAAAGTTTCAGCGGTTAAAAAATAGACGGAGGTAATAATGAAAATTGAAATCTTAGGAGTCGGCTGTCCTAAATGCAAACAGCTTACGGCGAACGCCGAGGCGGCTGTGAAAGAATTAAATATTCAAGCTGAGATCGGCAAGATCACGGATATCGACAAGATCACCGAATATGGTGTCATGATGACACCCGGGCTGGCCATAGACGGCAAGGTGGTTTCGTCAGGTAAAGTTCTCAATAAAGATGAAATTAAAGCGATCATTTCAGGAGGCGGATGTGAGAAAAATAATACAGGCTCTTGCGGTTGTTGCGGC
>JAFGJL010000077.1 GCA_016929115.1 Candidatus Omnitrophota bacterium
ACCGGCCGCGACGGCATCCACGGCGCGACCTTCTCGTCAGGAGAGCTGACCACGGCGTCAGAGGAGGTCTCCGGCTCATGCGTCCAGATCGGAAATCCCATACAGGAAAAGAAGGTCACGGACACGCTCCTTAAGGCGCGCGACCTGGACCTGTACACCTCAATAACCGACTGCGGCGCGGGCGGGCTCTCGAGTGCGGTGGGGGAGATGGGCGAAGAGCTCGGCGTTGAAGTGGAGCTTGAGAAGGTCCCGTTAAAATACAAGGGCCTTTCGTACGCGGAGACATGGATATC
Organism: Candidatus Omnitrophota bacterium; assembly: GCA_016929115.1. Taxonomy (GTDB): domain Bacteria; phylum Omnitrophota; class Gorgyraeia; order 2-01-FULL-45-10; family 2-01-FULL-45-10; genus JAFGJL01. The sequence goes on from JAFGJL010000077.1 coordinate 294, forward strand.
GGAGGCCCAGGAAAGGATGGTACTAGCGGTAAGCCCTGACCATATAGATGAATTGACGGCCGTGTTCGAGGAAGAGGACGTCGAGGTAACGGTGATCGGAAAGTTCACCGGCGATAAACACCTGAAGGTCTTTTACGGCGGGGAGCTGGTCTGCGACCTTGACATGGACTTCCTCCATAACGGCCTGCCTCCGGTCAAGAGAAAGGCCGTCTGGAAAAAACAAGTCCTTAAAGAACCTCCGAAAAACAAGCAAAAAGACCTTACTGAGCACCTTTTGAAAGTCCTGGCGAGCCCGAACGTGGCAAGTAAGGAGTGGATCATCCGCCAGTACGACCACGAGGTCCAAGGCACCAGCGTTCTGAAACCGCTCCAGGGCATACGCGAAGACGGGCCGGGCGACGCGGCCATAATAAAACCGGTGCTCGGTTCCAGGAAAGGCGTCATCATATCGAACGGCATCAATCCGGAATACGGCAAGATCGACCCTTACTGGATGGCGGCCAGCGTGATAGACGAGGCCCTGCGGCAAGTGGTCGCCGTAGGCGGCAATACAGGCAAGGCCGCTATCCTGGACAACTTCTGCTGGGGAAACACCAATAAGCCTGACAGGCTGGGAGGCCTCGTCAGGGCGTCGCAGGCCTGTTACGACATCGCCAAGGCATACGGCGTGCCGTTCATCTCGGGCAAAGACAGCCTCAACAACGAATATTCGACCGGCAGGAAGACGATCGCCATACCGCCGACCCTTCTCATCTCATGCATAGCGGTCATGGAGGATACGTCAAAAGCGGTAACGATGGACGCGAAGACGGCGGAAAACGCGATATACCTGGTCGGGCTTACGCATGACGAGCTTGGCGGCTCGCAGTATTACAAGACGCGCGGATTCGTGGGCAACAATGTGCCTAAAGTCGACCCGGCCCTCGGCAAGCGCATCATGACCAGCCTCTCGAACGCGATAAGGAAAGGCCTGGTCGCGTCGTGCCATGACTGTTCTGACGGCGGCATGTCCGTCGCGCTGGCTGAAATGGCGTTCGCGGGCGGCCTGGGCATGAAGATAGAGCCCGGCGCCTTCAAGCCGCCAGAAGGGCAGAAGCCGCTCGATACGGATGTCCTGTTGTTTTCGGAAAGCAACTCACGTTTCATCGTCGAGGTCAGGGACGAGAAGAGATTCATAAGCGCGATGAAGGGCGCGCCGGTATGGAAACTGGGCCATGTGGCAAAGGGCCCTTACTTCAGGATATTCGGCGCGGATAAGAAGCCAGCCGTCGATACTACCATAGACCGGCTCAAAGGGGCATGGCAGGGGACGTTCAAGGATCTTTAACCGGATGAGCAAAATAAAAGCGATCATACTCAGGACAGCCGGAACGAACTGCGATAAAGAGACCGCGTTCGCGTTCGAGGCGGCGGGGGCTTTTACGGAACTAGTGCACATCAATGAGCTCACAGGGGGAGGGAAGAGGCTGGCGGATTACCAGGTCCTGGCCATACCGGGCGGCTTCACTTACGGCGACGACATCGCGAGCGGCAAGATACTCGCCAATGAGCTGCGCTTCAAGCTGGAAGAAGACCTCCAGCGTTTCATGAAAGACGGGAAGCTCATCATCGGCATCTGCAACGGTTTCCAGGTATTGCTGAAATCGGGGCTGCTCCCCAATTTCTCGGGCGATTTCCAGACTATCGAGTCGACGCTCACATTGAACGATTCGGATAAGTTCGAGGACAGGTGGGTATACCTTAAGAATATCAAAAATCAAAAATCAAAAATCAAAACTAAGTGTGTTTGGACGGAGGGGGTCAAAGATATCATCTATCTGCCGGTGGCGCATGGGGAAGGGAAGTTCATACCAAAGAACAAAGAGATCCTCGGAAAGCTCAAAAAAGAGGGGATGGTAGTATTTGAATACGCGGATGAGAGGGGGGAGAGGGCGGATTATCCTTACAATCCCAATGGTTCGGTCGAGAACATAGCCGGCATATGCGATAAAACGGGGCGCATATTCGGGCTGATGCCGCATCCCGAAAGGCATATCAGCTCTTCCCAGCACCCCTCCTGGACAAGAAATAAAAAAGCCGGCCCTGGTGACGGATTTGCCATATTCAAGAACGGCGTGGATTTTGCGAAAAAATATTTGTAATTTAGCCCGACTTAATGTATTATTATTAGCATAATATACCGGCAGTTTGGAGAAATGGATCATTCAACGCAAACGATAAAAAAGCTCCCGCCCCAAAAAGACATCTTCAGCGACCATCTCGTCGATACGTACTTCTATCAAAAAAAGTCCGAAAAAAAGCCAGCCCCGCAGATAAAACATAAAAAAGCCGCGCCTTTATTAATCATTATCCCGTTAGTAATCGCTTTTATCGCCGCTTTTATAGCCGCCGCATTCTACGCCAACAACTTCTACAAGAGGTCCGCAAGCCGGAGGCTGGCTAAAGCCACCGCGATCACTATCACTAAGGGCGGGGCGATCGAGAGAGACGTCGTCCAGAAGGCGGAATTCCACGGTTACGCGAAAGGAAAAGGCTCGATAACAAAAGACCAGATCGTCCTGAAGAACATCAACAAATACAAATGGTCGGACCTGTCGCTCGATTTCCGGGTCCCGCTGGATTTTTCCGGCAAGCATCTTTCCATGGCGCTCAAGAGCAAGGTCGGCGGCGAGAAGATAAGCCTGGTCATGCGCGATTCGCATAACCGGTCGGTACGGCTGCGCGACATCTTCGTGACATCCAACTGGCGCACCGAGACGATACCCTTAAGCACCATCAAGCGCGATATAGACCTGTCCAATATAACGCACATGAGATTCGAATGCGATTATGTCGGCGAACCTGCCAAGGGAGCAGGCATTGCGGCCGAGGTCACTATTTACATAAAGGACGTAACGATAAAGAAGGAGGCACGCTAAATGAGGATAATATCGATAACCAATCAAAAAGGCGGCTGCGGAAAGACTACGACAGCGATAAACCTGTCAAGCGCGCTGGCCCTGGCGGGAAGGAGGACCCTTATCATAGACCTTGACCCGCAGGCTCACGCCTCGTTCGGGCTCGGCATAACGAGCCAGCAGGCCGACAAGTCGATATATAACGTCCTCACGGAAAACGACGAGAAGAGGCGACCGCTCGAGAGTTGCATCGTCAACGTATCTAAGAAGCTGGACATAGTGCCGTCGAGCATACTGTTGAGCACCCTGGAACAGGAACTGAAGGACAAGGAAGACGCGGTATCGAAACTGCACAATGTCCTGGTGGGCGCGAACCTGCCTTATGACTACGTCATCATCGACTGCCCGCCGAGCCTCGGGTTCCTCACCTTCAACGCGCTGAGAGCGGCGGCCCTCATCATAGTCCCGATCGACATGAGCGCGTTCTCGCTTATGGGCGTAGGAAAGCTTCTTGGCATGCTGGAGCTCATCAACCTCAAGATAGGGCATGTGCCGCGGGTGAAAGCCCTCGCCACGCTTTTCGACAAGAGGACAAAATACTCGCAGACGATGTTCGACGAGATCAAGATGTTCTTCAGGGACCAGATGCTGGACTCGGTCATCCGGATGAACGTCGCGCTAAAGAAAGCGGTCCCTGCCGGCGTATCGGTCATGCAGTTCGAGCCCTACTCGACCGGCGCTTCCGATTACGGCGCGCTCGCCCAGGAAGTCCTCAGGATAGAAGGGGATTCGGAGTTCGAAAAGGCGATGGCCGAGGTCTCTGCCGAGACACAGGCCCCTGCTCCTATCCCGTCCGTTCCGTCTGTTCCGTCCGTCCCGGCCGCTCCGGCGATCTCTACAGGGGAGGCCACGTTCGCTATCGACGCACCGGGCGCCAACGAAGTCTATGTCGTAGGCGATTTCAACAACTGGCAGGTCGGCAGCGACGGCAGGCTTTCGAAAAGCGAGAGCGGAAGATGGGAGAAACGGCTCGGCCTTTCATCCGGCAAGTACAGCTACAAGTTCGTCGTAGACGGCCAGTGGATCCTCGATACCAACAATGCCGAAAAGGAACAGAATTCCTTCGGGACTTTCAACTCGGTGCTGAAGGTCTGATAAAATGGCAATACTGAACGCGGATTTCATAAAAGAGGACCCCTGGCGCATATTCCGCATCATGAGCGAATTCGTTGACGGCTTCGAAGAGCTTTCGAACGTCAATAAGGCGGTCTCGATCTTCGGCTCATCGCGGGCAAAACCCTCGGACAAGTTCTATAAACTGGCGGAGAAGACCGCGGCCCTGCTGGCAAAGAACGGCTACGCCGTGATCACCGGCGCCGGGCCCGGCATCATGGAGGCGGCCAACAAAGGCGCTAAGGATGCGGGCGGTGACTCCATAGGCCTCAACATCCTGATACCGACGATGCAAAGACCTAACAGGTATGTGACGCGGCTGATTGAATTCAGGTACTTCTTCTGCAGGAAAGTGATGTTCGCCAAGTACTCCAAGGCCTTCGTCGTCTTCCCGGGCGGTTTCGGGACCATGGACGAGCTCTTTGAGGCGATGACGCTGATACAGACCGAGCGCGTGGACCCGTTCCCGGTCATTATCGTCGGCGGCGAATACTGGAAGGACCTTGTGCGTTGGATAAAAGAGACCATGATCCGCTACAATACTATCCATAAAAACGACATAAAGATATTCACAGTGGCGAATTCGCCCCAGGAAGTGCTCTCCGTAATAAAAAGGTTTTACAAGAAGAAATAGCCAGCCGAAAAGACGCTTTTAACCACGAAAATCCTGATATAATGGGGGAGAGGTGTCTCTGCGTAAAAAGAGGGCAAAAACGCGCATAAATAAAAAGGATGGCAACAGCACTTTTTCGGTACTATGTACCTGTAGGCCCGATAACGGGTCATTAAGCTGTTGTCATCCACCTATAATTATACACTGCTTTTTTCAAAAAAACAAGACCTGGGCTTAAATTTATCCGCCTCGTAATATGTCTAAAATGTCAATATATGATGTAATTGTGATAGGCGCAGGGCACGCGGGATGCGAGGCAAGCCTGGCAGCGGCACAGCTTGGCCGAAAAACTCTCCTTTTGACCATGAATGCCGATTCTATAGGCCTCATGTCCTGTAATCCCTCCATAGGGGGCCTGGCAAAGGGGCAGCTCGTAAGGGAAGTTGACGCCTTGGGGGGCAGGATGGCGTTGGCGTCAGACCATACCGCGATACAGATAAGGACCTTAAATACCAGAAAAGGGCCTGCGGTGAGGTCGACAAGAGCCCAGGTAGACAGGCACGCCTACCAGTCATACATGAGATCGGCCGTAGAAAACCAGCCGAACTTGGATATCCGCGAATGCCTCGCGGAAAGGATCCTGATAGAGAACGGCGCGGTCAAGGGGGTCGAAACATCGCTGAAAGAGGCCTATTTCGGCAAGACGCTCATAATAGCTGCCGGCACCTTCCTGAACGGGCTTCTCCATATAGGCCTCGAACATATGCCGGGGGGGAGGATGGGGGAGAGGCCTTCCGAAGGGCTTTCAGGCTCCCTTAAAGAGCTGGGGCTGACCATGGGCCGGCTAAAGACAGGGACATGCGCCCGGCTGGACGGCAGGACCATCGAGTTCGACAGGTTGACCGCGCAGCACGGAGATGAGGACGCCGTACCGTTCTCGTTCCGGACGAAAAAGATATCCGGAAGGCAGCTGCCTTGTTATATCACATATACCAACCAGAAGACGCACGATATAATACTGTCCAGCCTTGACCGGTCACCGCTGTTTACGGGCATCATAAAGGGTACGGGCGTGCGTTACTGCCCGTCCATCGAAGACAAGATACACCGGTTCCCGCAACGCGACAGGCACCATATATTCCTGGAACCCGAGGGCCTCAATACGGTCGAATACTATCCGAACGGCATATCGACCAGCCTGCCGGTGGATGTGCAGGAGGAGATCATACATTCCATCGAGGGGCTGGAGCATGCGAAGATCACCAGGCCGGGTTACGGGATAGAGTACGATTTCGCCGACCCCACGCAGCTATATCCTACGCTGGAGGCAAAGGGCATGCCGGGGTTATACCTGGCGGGCCAGATAAACGGCACGACAGGATACGAAGAAGCGGCAAGCCTGGGGCTTATCGCGGGCATCAACGCCGCCTTAAAAGTAACGGACAAAGAGCCCTTTGTCCTGGGGCGTTCGGAAGCTTATATCGGCGTGCTTGTCGATGACCTGGTCACCAAGGGAACGAACGAGCCTTACCGCATGTTCACCTCGCGCGTCGAGTACCGGCTCATCCTGCGCGAAGACAACGCGGACCTGCGGCTTACAGAGTTGGGATACAAGATAGGATTGATAGGCCGGGAACGTTACGACCATGTCATGGGAAAAAGGGACCGCATAAAAAAAGAGATGGCCAGGCTCCGGGAAACGCGGGCCGAAAAGGCGCTGAGGCGCCCCGGCACAAGATATGAGGACATAACAACCGCCGAAGAGCAGACCGGCCTTTCGCCTGAAGAGCGGAAAGAGGTCGAGATCGAGGTCAAATACGAGGGATTCATAAGAAGGCAGCTCAGTGAGATCGATCGGTTCAAGAGCATCGAAAAGATAAGGGTTCCCGACGGCTTCGACTACGGGCCGGTCCACGGCCTCTCCTCTGAGATCAGGGAGAAGCTTTCGCGCATAAGGCCGCTCACCCTCGGCCAGGCATCGCGGATATCCGGCGTAACTCCCGCGGCGATATCGATAATGATGGTGTATCTGGAGAAAAGACGGCGGAAAGGTTAGCGTATAGCGTATAGCGTTTAGCGTATAGGAAAGACAAAATTTTTACTATACGCTATCCGCTAAACGCTCGACGCTAGAAATCCATTCATCACATGCGCCTATACAACGATTATAACTCATACTTAAGGGAAAAATACGGCTGCAAGGTATACCGTATCGGCCTCGACGCGGGATTCTCGTGCCCAAACCGCGACGGGACAAAAGGTTTCGGCGGATGCATCTACTGCAACGAGGAGGGCTCACGAGCTTCCTACGCGGATCCGGCATTATCCGTCGCAGAGCAGTTAAGGTCGCGGATAAAAAAACTCAGGGAAAAGAACGGCCCTAAAAAATACATAGCGTACTTCCAGGCCTTCACCAATACCTACGCGCCCGCCAAGGAGCTGAGGCCCATATACGACCAGGCGGCGTCTAACGACGTCGTAGGCATATCGATAGGGACGCGGCCGGACGCGATAGACCTCGCCAAGCTGGAGCTTATAGCGTCATACAAAGACAGATATGAAGTGTGGATAGAATACGGCCTGCAGTCGGCCCACGACAAAACGCTTCTTGCTTTACAGCGGGGACATACGTTCGCGGATTTCGCGAACGCCGTGCACCTGACGAAGAGGTTCGGTATCTCCGTCTGCGGCCACGTGATATTGGGCCTGCCCGGAGAGACCGCGGCGGAGATGATGGAGACGGCCGACAAGCTCAGCGAGCTAAAAGTCGACGGGGTGAAGATACACCTCCTGCACATCCTGAAGGGGAGCAGGCTCGAGCAGCTATACGCGGGCGGGAAGATACGGCTTCCTGAACAGGATGAATACGTGGAGCTGGTATGCGATTTCCTGGAACGCCTTTCGCCTGACATCGTCATACAGCGGCTGACAGGGGAGGGGACGCGTGAGAAACATGTAGCCCCGCTCTGGGCACTGGACAAGCTGGGAACGATAAAGAAGATAGAGGAGACGTTAAAGAAAAGGGGGAGCCGCCAAGGTACGAGTTTTGAGGCGGCCTTTAATCCAAAAATCAAAATCCAAAGATCAAAATTACATATAAAAACCTAAAATTTTTGAATTTTGATCTATATCCTGGTCCCGTCCTTGATCACGGCGTTCTTGGGGACGATCACAATGCCGTCCCGTATAAAGTAACCATCGCCGTCAAACTGCCTCAATCCTTTCGCATTCCTTATCACGACGTTCCTGCCTATGCGCGCGTTCTTATCCACGATAGCCTTCTCTATGACGGAATTATCGCCTATGCCTGTCTTGACGGCGGCCGTGCTTTTGGCGTCTTCGTAATAATCTGCGCCCATGACCACCGTCCTGGCTATCTTGCAACCCTTTCCTATAGTGGTCCTCAAACCTATGACCGAATCCGTTATCTGGGCATTCTCTATCACGCTTCCTTCGGCTATGATAGCCCTGCGGATCTTGCACGTATCAAGTATCCTGGGAGCCGGTAAAAATCGGGGCCTGGTAAAGACCGAACCGCCGTAGAAGGCCGAGAACTGGGACCTTGACAGCGCCATCTCTATGTTGGCGTCGTAGAAAGACCTTATCGTCCCTATATCCCTCCAATAACCGTGGAAGGAATACCCGTAGCCGCTGAACTTCTTTATAGAATGAGGGATGACCTCGCGGCCGAAATCTATATCGTTGCCTTCCAGGACCTTGGACAGGATGCGCGCATTGAAGATATAGACGCCCATCGATGCCAGATAAGAGCCTTTGTGCTTCAGCCCTTTTAATTCAGCGACGGCCTTGGGCTTTTCCCTGAAACCGGTTATCCTATCATCGGCGCCGAGCTTCATGATGCCGAACTCTTTCGTCTCGCTCGCCCTGACAGGGAAGACCGACAGGCTAAAGTCGGCCTTCTTCTTCCTGTGAAAATTGATGAAATCCCGGTAGTCCATATCATAGAGATGGTCGCCCGAGAGTATCAATATATCCTCATTGCCCTTAAGCTCAAGATGCATTATGTTGCGCCTGACCGCGTCGGCCGTGCCCTGGAACCAGACCGCGCTGTCGATCGTCTGTTCGGCGGCAAGGATCCTGACAAAGGCCCTGGAGAAATAGTCGAACCGGTAGGTATTATTGATATGGTTGTTGAGCGACTCCGAATTGTACTGCGTCAGCACGTAGATGTCTTTTATATTGGAGTGGAGGCAGTTCGAGATGGGTATGTCGATCAGCCGGTATTTGCCCCCTATGGGGACGGCCGGTTTGGAGCGGTACATAGTAAGCGGAAAGAGGCGTTTTCCCTGTCCGCCTCCGAGAATCAGCGCCACGACCCTTTTCATATCATATTTCCTTTTTTAAAAATTATATCATAAGTACCCTCAAAAACAAGGATTTTAATACTCTTGGCATTAGCGCCGATAAGATCAAGGATGCGGCCGACCTGGTAAAGACGATAGCGAACAGGTCGAAATAAATCTAGCCCGGGTATTGCAAATGCCGGGTTTTACAGGTATACTTTAGGACGCTAAAAAAAAGAGGTGCGTATGTGCAAGACCTGCGGAGCCCATAAGAAGAAAGGGAAGAAGAAAAAGAAGAAATAGGCGTTCCTTGTTAGAATAGCGGTTTTTAATATTTATAAGCCCCGCCAAATCCATAAAGGTCCTGGCGGGGTTCGTATTTTAGGGGCAGAAATAAAGCTCCCGATAGGATCTGATGTCGGCCATGAAACCGCCTTTTAAACACGCGCCAGGATAGCCCTAAACACTCAAAACAGGCCCAAGAGCGAGACTTCGCAGCCATTACAGGGAAAGAGGCCGTCCATAATGGGCCGCGAAGCAATAAAAAGAAATAGAGCAAAATAGCCGTTCGATGTGGACGCCAAAAATACCTGCCGGTAAACCGGAAGCAGTGCCTGAACAAAAGTACACTTATCAACAGGAAATTCATACATATATATAACTATATGAGGGACAGCGTGTTGCGTGTTTTATTTCCATCTTGGCTAGTTAACATAAGATATATTATAGGACGTTACCGAATAGGCTAGCTTGGGCTATATTGTCTCTATGGGTCCTTCCGGGATGGCTCTTGTGGGGATTCTGGCGCGGTGTTGCGCCCTTTTATGGATTGGTAACTATCCTCCGATACCCAAGAAAATGAACGGATTCGGTATCGGTATGCTGGCACAGCCAGCCGCACTAAATATCATTATAGCCAGGCAACCATATATCAGGAACCTTATCAGTTTATGGCTCAAGTTTAAAGTATCCGCCTTTGATACGGATTATCTTTCCTTTAACAAGAGCTTCAGCCAGGCACTTGCGGGCCTTCTTTAAAACCCTTGAAAAAGTCTGTTGGCTGACCCCCATAAAGAGCGCCGCTTCGGCCTGGCTTAAGTCCAACTGGTCGGCCAGCCTGATCGCCTCGCGCTCTTCGAGCTTCAGCTCTATATGGTCAGGCCTTCCAACCTTGCCGCGCGGGCTGAACTGCCTTATCTTGGGCTCGTCTTTTATGACCCGTTGCTTTACAGGACGCCCTTTTGACATGATCGCCCACCGCTATTTAAATACCTATTTTAGAAAAATTATCCACACCTTATCTTATGAGTATATACTCATAAATATGCATAAAAAAATTAGAAGTTCTTGTCCTTGAATATCTCATCGATCTGCCGCTGGATGTCCTCCATATCCCTGGCTTCCTCTTTCCATCTGTCCCAGTGGGCCGTAACGAGATCCTCTGCCTCCAGGATGAGCGGCTTAAAATCTATGTTGAGCTCTTTGGAGAGGAAATCCATGGATGTCAAAAGGACGACGATCCATTTTTCCCGCTCATTGAGCTCCTCAAAGATGATGTCGAATATCTTCTTTATCTGCTTCCTGTCCTTTTGGATATCTTTTTCCGCCCTTTCGACCCTCTTCTTTAGGCGGGCCAAGGCCTTATCGGCCTTTTTTGTCCCGGCGCCCATGGATGACACCTTCTTTCCTTTGAGATCTCCCATCTAACGGCTCGGACCTTTCATGAAAACCTTAAAAAGCCATATGGCTGTCCTAACGACCAGATAGAGAAAATAAAGCAAAAGCAGCGCGATAGGATATACCAGCATCGAGAAACGTTCGGACTTATCGTAGATGAAGGTATCATTCGCCCACATGACAACAAGGCCTATGGCGATGATCAGGATAAAACCGGCGTTCTTCCTTACAAAGAGGCCTATCTTTCCAAATAAGCCGCTGCCAGGAACGTTCTTATCCATGCCTATCCCCTCCCTTGCCCCGTTTGCGCTAACGGGTAGCGAAAGGCTTAAGGACACTTAACCCGATGTGAGGGCGCGCTTATAACTTTCTCTTATCCTAATACGAGACGCAGCGGATTTTAATTTGCGCCCTCCTGTGAATTCTCCGCGACAAACTTCTTTATCTCGTCGATATTGTCCAGGATCATCCTCGCCTTGGAAAGGCCGAAAGAGAACGGATATTTATCGTTCTCATCCCTTCTTATGATCAACACCGGCTTACCCTTAAATTCGCCTCTTTCAACCATCGCTAGCTCCTTCTTTTTTATTGACCAGCACCGCCGTTATCTTTGTAAAAAGCGGCGCCTTGACCATGCCATACACGGGAATCCGCAAATTATCGCACGAAAAATAACAGCTCGCGTTCCCTTTCTTCACCCGCTCCCCTTTCAGAACGGCGTACGGCTCCACATAGAACGTCTCGTACGTAACGTTGTCCAGCTTGATGAACGCCTTCTTTTCGATGAGCCCGAAGAGATTATAGACCTCCTCGTTGTTCACCACCGTATATCCCACCTTCTGCCCGACGTACGCGTCTACCGTCCTGAAGTAATACGCGGCGCTCAGGGAATCCTGTACGTCGCCGGGTATATCGAACGTCTTCCGGGAGCCGTCACACAGATTATGAAAATAGGCCTTCTTCGCATTGTAATCGAAGACCGTGACGGCGTCCTTCTTATATCTCCCCTCCCTTCTCCTGACCACATGCTTAAGGCTCACATACCGCTCTTTGTCGATATATGAGAGGTAGGTATCATCGACAGGATATATCTTTGAGCAAAAAGCGTTCGTCCTGGCGGTGAGCTCGACCACATACGCTTCCCTGCCTTCAAGGCGCTCGATGCCTTTTACGCGCGCCACCACCGTGGCGACCGGGATGCCGAGCCATGCCACTTCATAGGTAAGCTCTTCCCCGACCCTGAACGGCGCGGCCGCCTTTTCGATCGCGATGTCCTTAGCCAGGATCTTGCGGTCTGCCGCAACGACAGAACCCTTGACGACCGCGGCCTTCGATGCGGCGCACCCGGCCGATATGAGCGCAAGCAACACGCACCATCCTAGGACGCGGTAAAGCGCAACCCGATCGTTCTTTGATATACCCATATGATCCATGTCAGGGCGAAGATCTCAACGAACAAAAAGGATACCGATGCTCCAATCATACCATATTTCGGGATCAATATAAAGTTCGAAACGATGCTTAAAAGGGCGCTGGCCGCCGCCTGTTTCAATACAGCCTTTTCATGGCCTGTGGCTATCAGGCCGGTTGAGAAGGGCATGTTCAGCAGGACCATCATCACGCCGCCAAGCATTATGTTGAGCGGTATGCGCGCGGGAAGATATTGAGCACCCACGGTAATCGATATGAGATACCTGCTGAAAAAGACCAGGGGTATAAGCGCCGCTGCGATCAATATAAGCGAAAGGCGCAGGAATTTCTTCGTGACTCCGCGGAACTGGCCGACGTCATCGTGGAACGTATAGGTCAGGCGGGGCAACGCGGCGTTCGCGAGAAAGACCGTGAGGGCGGTTATGCCGCCCACGATCCTGCGCGAAACGGAGAAATACCCCACCTCGTGAGCACTCCTGAAGAATCCGAGGATGATGATATCAAGATTATTATATGTCTGGACACATACCGAGATAAGCCATATGATGAGCGAACTGGACAGGTGCAGCCTCATCCTGGCCCTGTCGAGGTGCCGGACGTTAAGCCTGAAATGCAACCGCCGTAAAAATATGGCGATGATCGGGACCGTGGCGAGAAAATACAGGATCGGCACCTTCAGCACGTCACCCGGCCCCTTTACGAAGACGTAGATAAAGCCAAGCTGCAGAACGGCGGATGTGGTGAACGAGATGAAGACCATGTGCATCTTCTCTACGCCCTGGAACGCCCATTCCGTAGCCAACGCGGCCGTAAAGACAAGGAGGCAGCTTCCGGCGATCAGTAAGCGGACCAGGGCAGGCTGCTGCCACAGGGCGAGGGCTATGATTATGGTCAAGGCATACAGCGCGCACGCCACGATGAGCTTGAATGAGACGATATCCGAGACTATCTCCGTCAAGCGGCCCTTGTTGCGCGCGATCTCGCGCACGCCGTATGTCGAAAGGCCAAGATCGACGAAATTAAGGAGATAGAAAGCGAAGGCGCTTGCGTAGGAAAGGTAGCCGAACGCCTCGACTTTGAGCGCACGGGCAAGGTACATGAAGAGGACGGCGCTGAGAAGGCTGTTGGTGATGTTCGCCGCGGACATCCACATGAAGTTCTTAGAGACCTTTTCCATCCTATTTCTTCTTCATCATCCCCTGCAACGCCTCTAGATACTCAGCCGCTTTTTCTATGTCGCTCTTTTCACCGGACGCCGCGACAGCGCCCTCCTTGCCGGACGATTTCGCCGCTTCCTGTATGGCTTCGGATATCTTGTCTATCGTCATGGAGGTGAGCGCCTTCTTTGAGATGGGCCCCAGATAGAACCTCGGCTTTTCTATATCCCCCTTTATCTTGAAATCGAATACGATGTCGCCGAAGGACGAGCTGAAGTATTTGACAAGGTCCTGGGTGCTCGCCTCCCAGAGCTGCGCGTTCTCAAAATCCTTCTTCACGTCGAACTCCAATTTTGAGAGCCTGACCTCATTCGTAGACCCGATGTTGCCGTTATCGAAATCGAAAACGAGCGTTCCGGAGAACTTCCCGCTCCTGAAGACGAACGGCGAATAACGGTCATAGTAGGGCTCAAACGGCAGTATATCAACGTCCGAGGCCTCAAGCCGGTTCGACATGGTAAGCTTGGGTGTCTCGGGATGGAATGCCACGACCCATCGGAGGACCTGGAAGGGGGCGCCGTTCACGTCCCCCTGACCGGTGGAGGATATGTTCACGACCTTTTCGGAGGCGCTGTCGAATTTGGCCGTTACCGTGGCATCCACCTTCTCGAGAGTTATGCGGTGCGGCTTGGCCAACTGTAAATTATCGATAAAGGCTATCTTTCCTTTCTTGATAGAGTATGTCTCGGGCAGTTTTATGGGCGCCGTCATCTTCTTGGCGCTTTTTGCGGCAGACCCGGCCTTGGCCTTGCCCTGGCCCTTGGCGCGCCCTGCGGCTGAGCTCTCCACCATCTTCCTGAACTCGTCTGAATTGATCCTGCCGTCGCTTAACCGCTCTATGGTCAGGACAGGGCGCTCGATGACTACAACGAGCACCTCGATCCCGTCAAAAAGAGTCTTGCCGATAAGCCGGTAATCGCAGTATACCTCGCTTGCCTCCAAAAGATAGCGCTCGGAGAACCCGGAAGGATTCAACACTCTAAAGCCCGTCAAACCGACCCGATTTCCCTTGAAATCGATATGCAAGCCGCCGATCTTCACGTAGTCGGGCAGGAAATCCCTTACGACCACCTCGGCGGTCCTCCGGATGATCTCGTGCCGGTAGACATAGATACCCGCGCCACACACTATAAGCGCGGCCACCATCGATATAAACACGATCTTCTTTATCATAGGATCCCCCTACTGGTTCTCCTTGAAAAGGTCCAAAAACCTGTCCTCATAAGCCTTGTATAAGTCCCACCGGTCCAGCTCGTTCTTGAGATTGACGGCTTTGGTCTTGTCAGCGCGAGCCTCCTGAAAAAGGCGCTCTATTTTCTCTATTATATAGCCGGGCACCACCTTGTCCCTCTTGGGCGCTTCCCTCTTATCCGCCTTCCCCTCCCCTATCGCGAAGACATCCTTGACCTTATCCTCCACGATCTCCATCTTGGCATCCATCTCCGCTATATATTCCTCGATCTCTTTCAGGTCTATCTTGAAACCCAATAACTTCGACAGGACCTCGATTATGGCGGCGGATGCCTTGGGGTTGGGAAGGCTTATCGCATAATGAGGCATCGTCGCCAAAAGGCACATCGCCTCAATACCGCGCTTCTCCGCAAAACCGAGGAGGAGCCCGTTCAAGCCGAAGACCTGGCCGTCCTCCATGATCTTGACCCCAGACTTCAAGAGAGCGTCCTTAAGCGGCCTTTTGTTGGCCACGCCGTATACCTCGGCGCGGTCCTTATGGCTTACCGGCGACGGAAAAGCGGCGGCCGTGTAGATGCGGGTCACCTTGGACTCAAGGGCCAGATCGAGCACTTTATTCAAAAGGCTCATACCGCCCTGGCCAGGCAGTTGCGCCTGGCCCTCAAATATGATCAGGTTTGCGTCCTTGGCGTAATAAAAGACATACTCCGGCGGGGCCGGCAGTTTCGCCATCCCGTCCTCCACGACCACCGAATCGAGAGAAAAGGACTCATCCACCATGACCTGCGCGAATTTTACCGCTCCCAGCTTCCTTTTCAGATAATCGACCGTGCCCAAGGCCACATTCCCCATGCCGGGCCATCCGGCGACCATCGCGGGCTTCGAGAAATCCATCTTCTTGTATATCTTCATACTTTCCATATCACCATTATAACGTATTCAACCGGCATCTTCAAATGTATCCTCGATCTCACAAAATAAAAACCTCCTTCCCAACATGCGCTTGTCAGAAGGAGGTTTTTTATCGGCCTTTTAAAGACCTTACTTTCCCTGCGCCGGTTTCGCCTGAGGCGCCGGCGCCGGCTTGGCCGGTCCCTCTTTTTCCTGCTCCACTATGGACCGGACCTTTATCCATGTGCCGGAATTTACTATCCATACATCGCCGGTCAGGCGGTCAAACTTCGCCACAATAGGCGTATTTACGACGATGGCGTACCTGAATTCCAGAAGAAATACTCCGGCTATCATCAGCACCGCGATCACCCAAATAGCGTTCTTCATAGCCATAGCTCCTTTTGCGCTTTAGTAATATATCTCTTCTTCCGAGACCACCTTGCCGTTCTCATCATACTTGCGTATTATCTTTTTTCTCGTGCCATCCGGAGTCGTCTCATACTGCGGTTGGACGGATTGCTGTACAGAGGTCTGCTGGGAAGGTATGCGGCGATAGACCCTCCCCCTTCTCTGGCTGGAAGGCTGGGTAAGCGTGTCTAGGAGCGCGTTGCCTATAACCGAGGTTCCGGCCCCGATGAGCGCGCCTTTACCCGCGTCCCCTCCCGATACGCCGGCGGCGATTGCGCCTGTGCCGGCGCCGACCAATCCCTGCTTCAAGATCTTTTGCGAGCTCGACTCTTGCGGCGGCTCTTCGTAATACTCCTCCGGCGCGTCCGTATAATAGTAGTCATCCGGCGGCGGGGCGCTCCTTCTGTAAGTGGAGCGCGGCGGAGCCGTAAGCGCGTCCAGAAGGGCGCTTCCTATGACCGCGGTGCCGGCGCCCACAAGCGCTCCCTGCCCGGCCTTGCCGCCCGACGCGCTCGCCGATATCGCGCCGACGCCGGCGCCCAGGAGGCCCTGCTTCAGCACCTGACGCGTAGAATCATCGTCCTGCGCATAGGCCGCGTTCGCCGGCATAAGCATCGCGGAGGCAACGGCCAGCGATATGCACCATATAAAATATTTTAACTTCATCCTGTGACCCTCCGTTATCCCTGAAACAGTCATTCCATCTACACTATACTTAAAAGGGCCCTGAAGTTCAAGGAAAAACTCTTTCTCTGCGCTCAATGTATTAGACAGCGATCGGGCCTTAAAAGTTCCCCCGGCTTAAGAGTTCTTTCTGAAAGATATTGTCAAGGCCCAGGATGCAGGCCGGATCGAGCGCCTTCTTGATCCGCACCATCTCGAGAATGCCTTCCCGGCCGTACATCTCTTCCAGATACCTGTGCTTTATCTTGCCGATGCCGTGTTCAGCTGAGACCGTCCCTCCGAGCGAGACGCCTTTTTTGACAAAAGCAAGCGCCATATCCCTGGCCGCGGCAAGCTCGCGCTCTGACTTCGGCAGCAGATTGACGTGGACGTGGCTTTCTCCCATGTGGCCGAAGACGACGTGCTGGATATCGCTTTTTTCGAGCGCTTCCCTGTAAAACCTCATCATCTCCAGGAAACGGCTGTCCGGCACCGCTATGTCGTTGCTTATCTTCGCGAAACCGCTCTTCCTGACCATCTCATTAACGGCCTCCGGTATCAGATAGCGGAATCCGCTGAACTCGTCCACCTCCTTCTCGTTCATCGCCACCCACGTATCATCGACGGAGGCGTTATGCCTGGTGATGAATTTCGCCCACCGCTCCACGACATCGCCTTCCCTCCCCTCTTCGACCTCTTGCTCTATGAATATCGCCGCGGCGGCGTTTTGAGGGACGTTCACATTATTCTTCCGGAGGATCCCTACGGCTTCCGTGCCGAAATACTCTATGGACAATATATCGAGGATAAGCCCGTCCTGCGCTATCTTCCGCCTGCACGCTGAGCGCATATCGTCGGCAAAAAGCCATGCGTCCTCTTCCTTCGCGAAGAAAACAAAACAGCTCAATATCCTGGCCGGTTTTTTGACCAGCCCCAGCTCCACCTCCCCTATCACGGAGAGGGTGCCTTCCTGGCCGATAAAGAGGTCGATCAGGTCCATCCCGTCCTTAGCGTAATAACCCGCCGCGTTCTTAACGTCGGCCGGCATCTTATATGAAGGCAGCGGCACAGTGATAGCCGTGCCGTCATCAAGCCGGATCACCGGGTCGTTTTTGGTCAGGAACCTCTCGCCGCGCCTGACCTCTAATATGCTGCCGTTCGAGAGGACCATCTTGAGCCGCTTTACATAGCGCCTCGTAGGGCCGTATTTAAAGGAACGCGCGCCGGAAGCGTTGGTGGCGACCGTTCCTCCTACGAATGCCGTCTTCTCCGTAGGGTGGCACATGTAGAAGAGGCCTTCTTTCTCGGAGGCCAGCTTAAGGTCCTCAACCGTCACGCCGGCCTCGACCAGCGCGGACATCTTCTCTCTTGAGATACCGATGACCTTTTTCAGGCGCTCCATCGATATGACCGTCCCGCCGAAGGGGACCCTCGAGCCTGTAGTGGTTGTGCCGCCGCCTGATATGGTAACAGGGGCCTTCCTGCCGCAAGCCTCCTTCAATACCGCGGACAACTCCTGAAGGTTTTCCGGCACATAAACAGCGTCGGCGTTGCCGCCTTTAAGGTTGGAGCTGTCCTCGAAATAGGCCTGTATGGTATCCGGATCTTTTTTTATAAGCATAATATACCACCGTTTAACGAAGCGGACTTGTCCGCCGAAGCATACTGTCTATTGCTTATTGAATGCGAAGGCGGATAAAATAAAGGGACGGTTTTTCCGCTAAAACCGTCCCTTTAGACTTTCGCGTTCCTCCCCGATAACAACAGGGCGCTTTAATTCGATACTTCCTTCTCGGATATCACGTTGCCGTCGGCGTCGTATTCGCGTATGACCCTCTTCTTGATCTTCGAGCCCTCCGGCGCCGGCGCCTCTGTCGCGCGCGGCTGCCTGTAATCCGGAGGCGGGGGCTCGCGGTACTGCCTCTCTTGCGCGTCTTTACTCGCTCCCATCAACGCGCCGCCGACAGCCCCGATGCCGGCGCCTATAGCCGCGCCCTTGCCCGCGTAGCCCGAACCGCTGCCTATCGCCGCGCCAAGGCCCGCGCCCAGCAGGCCGCCCATGACCGTGCTGCCAAGGACATTGCTCCCACCGCCGGACCTGCCGCTATCGTCGTCATAATCCTCGCCGTAAGCGACAGCCGCTGCCGTCAAACCGAAGATAACGACAACCGCATACACCATATACTTTTTCATGCGCTCCTCCGTAATAGACTATTTTAGTATACCGAGAAAAGAGCGAATTGACAAGACCAAAATGGGGCCGGCCGGGCCGACAAAAAATCCGCGCGCTTCCACGGTATGCGTATCATACCAGTGGACGCACGCGGACACGCGACCTTTGGCCCCCCGCAACATCACCGCAAAGAAGGCATCATATCAGCGAAATGTTATTCGCCGATATGGCCAAGCGCTTCTTTGAGCTGTTGCTTCTGCCACTCGGTCTTAAAATCTGATCTCTTTTTATCAGACTCCGATGTCTTTAGCGGCGGTTGGACCGCATTGTACACGGAGCCGGTGCTGACAATGCCCTGATGATGCTGTGAGCAGATAAGCGAAAAAGCTCCCGCACAGACCAGGAAGACCAAAGCCAAACCCACAACAACACCCTTGCCGTAATTGCGGACCCTCTTCGTGGTGCATTTCATATCTATACCCGACGTGATATTGCCGGAAAGATATTCGTCCACGATATCAATGGCATCGGTCTTATTTTCAGCTTCCGTGATCAATTTAATGATTGTTTTGAACTTCATACTTTCTTTCCTTTTAACGTTACAGCGTTAAGTATACCTTGATTTAACATTGCAGTCAAGTTACAAAACAAACTATTTTATATTCTAACGAAAAAAAATAATATATTAGCTTCTAGTAATTTAATGCGGGATTATTTCTGATAAACTGCGTAGGATAATCCGAGGAAGTCCCTGAAGTTTCTCGTCACGCTATCTTTGCGAGCGACTCGCCCAACTCATATGCTTTCGCGAGCATCTCATCCCGGATCCTGGCGTCCTTTCCGCTCATGTTGGCGCCGCGGAAAAAGAGTTCACCGGAATATTCGATATTAAGCACGGCAAAAACTATCTTTATGATCTTTTTCGCGCTCTCAAAATATTCCGCTGTGTCCATGCCGCCGACGCACAGAAAGGCGCCCTTACGCTTACGCGCGGGCGCCTTTTTCAGCACGTACTTAAGGACCCAGAGCGCCTGCATCCTGTCTATCATCATCTTCAGCTGGGCGCTCAGGGTTCCGAAGAATACGGGAGAAGCCATTATGATCGAGTCCGCGGCCTGTAATTTGCCATACACCGGTTTCAGGTCGTCTTCCAGGACGCATATGCCGGCCTTATCGCAGCCGCCGCAATCGATGCAGGGCCTGAAAACAAGGTCGTTCAGGACGATCTTCTCGGTCTCTGCGCCGGCCGCTGCCGCTCCTTCTAGAGCCCTGTCAAGCAGAAGGTCGGTCAGGCCGCCTTTTTTGGGAGTCCCGCTGATAGCCAGGACTTTCATCATATAAGCCGGGGCCGCTTCTTACTTCACCAATATCGCGCTGACCGGGCACTGCTCGGCTATTTCCTTAAGGTCGCACGAAGCGCAGTCGTCCTTTATCACATGCGCGAGGTTGTCGTCCCCTATCTCAAAACAATCCGGACAATTTGAAGAGCAAAGTCCGCATCCGGTGCACAGCGATTCATCTATCACTATCTTTGCCATACCCCCTCCTTTATATGCGATATACGCTATCCCCTATCCTCACGCGGGATTTGACCAGAAGCCCTATCTCCTGGCCTTTCCTCCCCTCCTGTACCGGGACACGGTCGAGCTGGATCGACATGACCTTCTCCTTGAAATTGGTCGTGTGGCCCTTCAGGTAGATCTCGTCGCCTATCTTGAGGCTGTCCTTCATGATCATCACCGCGGCTGCCCTTACTTTGGGGAAATAATGCGTCACCTCCCCGATCTTCTCGAGAGTCGCCTCCGGCGTCCTCAGGCGGCCCAGGCCCTTTCTTTTGGCGGGCGCCGCCTTTTTCTTCCTGGCGGCGCGCTTCGGCGCCTTCCTCCTGGCTGTCTTCTTCACGCGGGGTTTCGTCCGTTTCTTGCGGATGCTTGCCTTTTTACGCGCCATACAGGGCACCTCCTTTTGCGTATATTATATTATCCGCTATAGCTATTTTCAAGCACTTTTAAATCCCTTTAGGGGACAGGCGCCGCACCGCGGCCTCTTCCTGCAAAATTCTTTCCCCAGCGCGACTATAAGCGCGTGATATTCGTTGAACATGGCCGGATCGTGGGCCAAGGCGTCCATGAAGAACGTCTGCGCGTCGTGGTAGTCGGCCTTTTCGCCGAAAAGATGATGGCGTGAAAATATACGCTTGGTATAAGCGTCGACGACAAAAACGGGTTTTTCGAACGCGTAAAGAAGTATCGAATCGCAGGTCTCCGGCCCTATCCCGTTGACCGCCAGCAGTTCTTTTCTCAGGTCTTCCGTAGGACGGCGGGAGGCCCTGTTCAGGCTGCCGGCGTAATTGGAAAAAAGATAGCGGATGAAATTCTTTAGCCGCTTCGCTTTGATATTGTAATACCCTGCGGGCCTGATAAGCCGGGCAAGGTCTTTATGCGGGATCTTCCTAAGCGCAGCGGGCGAAAGGAGCCGGGCCTTCCTGATGTTGGCTATCGCCTTTTCAACATTGGTCCAGGCAGTGTTCTGGGTCAGTATGGCGCCCACTATGACCTCAAAGCGCGTCCTGCCCGGCCACCACTCCTGCGGGCCGTAATGGCTATAAAGCCGTTCGTAGATATCCAAGAGCGTTTTTCGTTGCTTTCGCAAAGCCATTTTTACCGCCCCGCGATCTGTTGATAAAAAAAGGCGCCCCCATTCTGTCATCCCGCTGAACGAGGGCGCCCCTTTAGCCTGTCTCGCCAAGAACTATTAACCTTTTTCGCTCTTTATCTCGTCGATCGCTGCCCGAGCCGCTTTTCTCACTTTTGTGCTCTCGTCGGTCAGCAGGGGCTCGAGATCCTTGACGAACTCCTGATCGCCGATCCTGGCCAGGGACTTTATAGCAGCGACCCTCACGTCTATCATCTCGTCCCTAAGGAGTTTCTTGAGAGTCGGGACGACGTCGTTGCCGCCGATATCGCCAAGCGCCGTGACGGCCTCGCACCTCATCTCCTTATAATCCCTTTCCGCTATCTTGATGAGGCTCGGGATCGAGCTCGGATCGCGCACCGCCCCTAATGCCTTGAGCGCCTCCTTGCGGACTTTCAAGTTCCTGTCGTCAAGAAGCGCGTTCAGGGCCGGCAGGGCCGCCCTGTTTCCTATCTTGCCCAATGCCACAGCCACGCTCAGGCGAACGTTATCATTGTGATCACTGACAAGCTGCGAGAGCTCATCCATGGACTTCTCTTCCTTTATGTCGCCAAGCCCGTCGATAGCCGCTATCCTGACCCTGACATCGGAATCGCCAAGCAGCCTGATAAATACATCGCTCATCTCCGGGTCTTTTATCTGTTGGAGGGAACGGGCGGCGAGGTACCTCACTTCCGCGTCAAAATCAGAGAGCGCTTCCTTAAGCGCGTCGACCGCCCTTTTATCGCCGATCCTGCCGAGAGACCGCGCGGCTGCCCGGCGTATTTTCACGTTCGAATCACTGAGCGCCGCTGTTATGGCATCGATTGCGGCGGGGCTCTTGATGTCCCCCAGTATCTCCATGACCAGGATCCTTAGGCTCACCTTTTCGGCCGGGCTTTTCGCCGCTTCCGACAGCATAGGCACCGCGTCATCCCCGAGCGAAACGAGCTCGACCGTCGCGTCATGCTCGGTTCTCTTGTCTTTAAGGAGCATGATGTTCTTCTTGACTGTGGATTTGGCGCTTACGCCTTCATAGCATAACGCCGGCACGCATAGCGCTATGGCCAGGACAGCCGCAAAGCAGAACGATAAAACCCTTGACGCCTTTCCCATATATCCTCCTGTTGTTGTCTTACCCGAAAAATTCCTCGTCGGTATTGGTATTCCTGCAAATGCCGCGCTTTGAGGAAGATATGAATGAAAGCAGGTTCTCGACCTCTTTGCAGGGCGGAAGTTTTTCGATCTCATCAACTGCCTGCCCTATATTAAAGTTAGAGCGATAGAGCAGGCTAAAGGCCTTATCGAGGGCATGTATCGACTCGCGCGCGATCTTCGCCCTGCGCAGGCCCACAAGGTTCAAACAACGGACAGCCGAAGGACCCCGAACGAGCATGTACGGCGGTACGTCCTTATTCACGCCGGTAAATCCGCCTATCATAGCAAGGGTCCCTATCCTGCAGAACTGGTGGATGACGACATTACCCGATATGAACGCGCTGTCGCCGACCTCGATGTAGCCGGCCAGCAGCGCGCCGTTGGCTATTATGACGTTATTTCCGATACTGCAATTATGGCCTACGTGGGAAACGGCCATCAGATAGCAATTATCGCCTATTACGGTAGATGTGTCCTCTTTGGTCCCGCGGTGTATGGTGGCGTATTCCCTTATAACGGTCTTCTTACCTATAATAGTATATGTCTTTTTGTCCTCGAACGCCAGATCTTGCGGTATATTGCCTATGACGGCCCCCATATGGATATGGGTGCCTTCGCCTATCTTTGTGCCGCTGCAGATGTAGGCATGCGGCCATATCCTGACGCCCGGCCCTATCTCGACTTCATCCTCTATGATGCAGAAGGGGCCTATCTCGACATCCGGCGCTATCTTTGACCGCCTGCTCACTATCGCGCGTTCGCTTATAGCCATATCTGATGTATTGTATTTCGTTGGCGGGGAAAAGTCAAATAAAAACCCCGCCCTTTCGTAAGAAAGGGCGGGGTTGGTAACGCTTATCCTGCTGACCTTAGAAGCTTACCTTCACAGTGCCGACGACGTCTGTAGCGGTCTTATCGGCATTGACGTAAACATCACCGGGCACAAAGAACGCACCGAGGAGCCCAAAGCTGACGTCCTCAGTGTAGTCCCAATCTGCCGTAAGGTCCACTTCCTGGCCTATAAATCCACCATTGTGGATGTTGTCACCGACATTATAGAGGTAGTCGGCATAGGTCCAGAAGAGCAGGTACTTAGCCTGTAATGTCAGGCTCTCGACCGGCTGTATCGAACCGGTAAACGCGA
Source organism: Candidatus Omnitrophota bacterium (assembly GCA_016929115.1). Taxonomy (GTDB): domain Bacteria; phylum Omnitrophota; class Gorgyraeia; order 2-01-FULL-45-10; family 2-01-FULL-45-10; genus JAFGJL01. The sequence continues at coordinate 23,910 of JAFGJL010000077.1, forward strand.
CCTGATGCTGGTTGGTGTATGACGCATCAGCGCAGCTGTTGATGTAGTTGGCTCTGGCCGGATAATCATAGCTGGCATAGTAGGTGCCGACCCACTCGCGGATCGCCGAATCATACTTGCCTCTGAACATCCTGTCCCAACCATGCCACGTACCGGTGGCATTGTTCACGACCTGCTCATCGCTCGAACCGGAATACATGATGTACTCCGCTGCGAGTTTCGGCTTCCAAGCATACCTGTCCTGGAAGACTCTCCACTCGGCCGCAATGTCAAGGGCCCAAGCTGAGCGGTCTACTTCGTTCAACTGGGACCTGGAATTGATGACCGAACCGAACTGGTAAGCGCCTTCAGCCGCGATCGTGACAACGTCGATAGGATCGAAGCTGCCCCTCAAACCGAGGGTGTTGACGCTGTTTGAGCCCTTATTGCCGGCCCACTTCTCGACCTCCTGATCGTCCTTGTAGAACCAGTAAGCTTCGGCCTCTGCCCTATACTGGTCGAACTTGTAACCTACGTTCACGCCCCACAGGTCGACATCGTCTGCCGGCGAGATCTCGTTCTCCCAGATCTTCGCGTACACGCCGGTGATCGTCCACGGATCGTAGTCGAGTACCGCCTTGATCGAGTCAAACGCGGTAGCTTCGCTGTACTCCGGGGCTCTCAGCCTGCCGTAGCCTGTGACAATAGCTTGGTTATACTGCGTCTGCGGCAGGTTCGCGCCGACGATGAAGCCCTTACCGAACCAGAGGTCCTGGCGACCGATGGTTACCGTCAAAGGCGAATAGATGAACTCTTTCAACGTTACATAAGCAAGATCTACGTTAACGTTGAAATCGTTCATGTTTGCCACATAACCGCCATCCCCGTTAGGCTGCATGCCGGTGCCCTGAGCGATGGCCTTTGTCCTGACATCCCAGTCCCTTTCGTTGAAGAGCCTGATGCAGGTGGAGACGTTATCCGTCATATCCGCGTCGATCTGGACCGCAGCAACCGTCATGAACCAGCTCTGTGGCGTACCGGGAACTCCGGTATCCGCAGTCAAACCGGTCCTGACAATGTCCGGCTCAGGTGTCGAGCCTCTGTAGTCATAGGCGCTCCTGAAGATGCCGCGCATCGTCAGGTCACCGCTGACCTTCACGCTCTGTGTCTCGGCGTAGGCCGCTCCTGCGAACAGGGCGACGAGCGCGAGCACGCAAAGTACTCTTAAAACCTTCATTTAATCCTCCTTTAAGGATTATGTATGTACGATGTATTTATATTTATTTAGGGCTCATGTGCATCATTGAAACGTTTTTAACGAGCCCCTTCGAATATATCTTATATTGCTTTATCTACAATCACCACGTCTTGATAGTCTAGGGCTAGCTTGTCCACCACCTCCTCTTTCGCCAAGACTTAAACTATCTATGGTGTTATAGGCACACGTTATTGCTATAAAGTATACCACAGAATCTGCGAGTGTCAAGGAGAATTTAACTTTTTATTCCTAACTATTCTCCTAACTATCTTATATTCCTTACGATCGTTCTTGAATTATTGAAAACATCTCTGATGTCTGATGGGGCTAGGCCGGCTGACTTTAAGATCTTAACTGCATCGGCTTGCGATATAAGGTCCTCATCGCTGTGGGCATCGCTGTTCAAGACAAGCTTTGCGCCTACCGACCGTGCCATCTTGAACAGCCTTTTGTTGGGAGCGCTGTGGTTCTTCCTTGAAGTAAGCTCAAGATAGACGCCCCTCTTTTTAGCAAGGATCACATCCTCTTTTGTTATTAATCCCGGATGCGCCAATATCGTACAGCCGGCTTCGATAGCCATCCTGTTAGTCCCCTTCAATACCGGCTCTGAGACAGTCTCGCCGTGCACTATAACGACCTTCGCGCCGTTCTTTCTCGCGAACTTCACAAGCGGCTTTATCTCCCGGACGGGGACGTGCGTGATCTCTACGCCGGGTATCGCCAAGATCTTCCAGTGTTTGTTAAGGACACTGCAGACCTTTATGATCCTCGGGAGGACGAAATCTATATTCGAAGAATCGACATGGTCGGTGAGCGCTATCGCGGTGTAGCCGAGCGCCTCCGCGCGCCTGACGACCTCGCTCGGAAGGAGCTCCCCGTCGGAAAGAAGCGTATGTGTGTGCAGGTTTATCATATGTTTTTTACCCGCGTTTAGGGTCCTACGGATTCTTTTAGGTACTTCAGCGGCTAAAGTCCTCGCTATTCGCTCGGACTTCTTAACGCCGCTTCAGTATCAAACTTCGCTTCGCGAAGTTTGGCGCCCCTGGCCTGAGTCGAACAGGCGACACCAGGTTTAGGAAACCTGTGCTCTATCCATCTGAGCTACAGGGGCGCTGTAATCCGAGTCCTTAGCCCTGTCGGCGAAATCCGCCGAAGCCCTCTGTCTATCTCGCATCGTTGGCGTAAGCGGAGAGCTACAGGGGCGGCGGCCTCAGCAATACTCATCTTTAATGATCGAATAGACGGGATAGCCCTTTAGCTTCTCGCGGCCTTTCAGGGGAAGGAGCTCTATCAGGAACGCTATGCCCGCTATCTCTCCGCCCATCTTCTCCACAAGGTCTATAACGGCCCGCGTAGTCCCGCCGGTGGCAAGCAGATCGTCTACGATAAGGACCTTGTCGCCTTTCTTAAAGGCGTCCTTATGCATCTCCAGCGCGTCCTTGCCATACTCGAGGTCGTATGTGATGGTGTGTTTTTCGTGCGGCAGCTTGCCTGGTTTTCGTATAGGCACGATGCCCAGGCCAAGCTTGTAGGCGAGCGCGGCGCCGAATATGAAGCCTCTCGACTCCACGCTCAGGACAACCTGGGCCTTCTTTCCTTCAAGCTCCGACGCTAACATGTCTATGGACTCTTTGAATGCCTTGCCCTCTTTAAGGAGCGTTGTTATATCCTTGAATATGATGCCCGGTTTCGGGAAGCCCGGGATATCCCTTATATATTTTTTCAGGTCTTTCATGTGATATCTACCCTTTCCTCAATGCCAGCTCTTTTTCCTGCTGAAGTATGAGTTTTCTCATCTTGCGCATGGCCGCGGATTCGATCTGGCGGACCCTTTCCCTCGTGATGCCGAAGTGCTTGGCGGTATCTTTGAGAGTACAGGTGACCCCGTCCTTAAGGCCGAACCTCAGGCGCAGTATCTTCTGCTCGCGCTTGGACATCTTGCCCAGGAGGTCCTTTATCCTCTCTCTGACAAAGAAGTTCGAGAGCCCGTCGGCCGCGGTCGCCACGTTCTCGTCCTCTATGAGGTTCATGAACTCGATCGAGCCCTCCTCGCCGACCGGCGCGTTAAGGCTCGATATGCCGGTCACCATCTTATTGAGCTGGCGCGCCCGCTTCATCGGGAGCTTCATCCTCTTGGCGATCTCGTTAAGCCGCGGCTTGCGCTTGAACCGTTCGGTAAGCTGGTCCGTGGTCTTTTTGAAGCGCATCAAAAGCTCCAAGACGTAGACCGGGATGCGGACCGTCTTGCCCTGGTTCGCGATGGCCCTCGAGATATACTGGCGTATCCACCACGCGGCGTAGGTCGAGAAGCGGTAACCCTTCCTGGGATTGAACTTCTGGACCGCCTTCATGAGGCCGAGGTTGCCTTCCTCGATGAGGTCGAGCATCGACACGCCGAAGTACGAATATTTCTTGGCGATGTTGATGACGAGCCTGAGGTTCGACTGTATCATCCTGGCCCGCGCGGCCTTATCGCCCTTCTTTATCCGCCTGGCGAGCTCTATCTCCTCTTCCGGCGTCAGGAGCGGGAGCTTCTTGATATCTTTCAGATACAGCCTTATCGCATCCATACTATTTTTTCTTCTTTCCCTTCTCCTCCGCGACCGCCTGCGCCGCCGCTAGCCGCGCTATCGGCACGCGGTACGGAGAGCAGCTGACATAATCCATCCCGACCGAGTGGCAGAACTTTATGCTGTCGGGATCGCCGCCGTGTTCGCCGCAGATACCGACCTCAAGGCCTTTTCTCGTCGAGCGGCCGCGCTGTATGCCCATGGCGATGAGCTGTCCCACGCCTTCGCGGTCGATCGTCTGGAACGGATCCTTAGGCAGTACCTTCTTGTCGAGATAGTCGGGCAAGAACCCTCCGATGTCATCCCGGCTGAAGCCGAACGTCATCTGCGTCAGGTCGTTCGTACCGAAGGAGAAGAACTCCGCCACCTCGGCTATCTTATCGGCGACAAGCGCCGCTCTCGGTATCTCTATCATCGTCCCTATCATGTAATGGAGCTTCACATTGTATTTCTTCTGGACCTCTTCAGCCTTCGCCTTGATGATGTCATACTGGTCCCTTATCTCGGCCTGTGAGCCGACGATCGGCACCATCACTTCAGGGAATACCTTGACCTTGTTCCTGGTCAGCTCCGCAGCCGCTTCGAAGACCGCCTGGACCTGCATCCTGGTGATCTCCGGATAGGTTATGCCTAAACGGCAGCCGCGGTGGCCGAGCATCGGGTTCAGTTCGTGGAGCTTGTCGATACGTGACTCGAGCTTTTCAAGCGTGATGCCGAGCTCGGCGGCAAGCTCTTTCTTCTTATCGTCTTCCTTCGGCAGGAACTCGTGAAGCGGGGGGTCCAGAAGGCGTATGATGACAGGCAGGCCTTCCATCGCCTTTAATATCCCGATGAAATCCTCCCTCTGGTAAGGCAGTATCTCCGCGAGCGCCTTTTCCCTGTCAGCCACCGTCTCGGCGACGATCATCTTGCGCATCGATTTGATCCTGGCCGGGTCGAAGAACATGTGCTCGGTACGGCACAGCCCGATGCCCTGGGCCCCGAACTTGCGCGCCGTCGTCGCGTCATCCGGCCTGTCGGCGTTCGTCCTGACTTTAAGACGGCGGACCTCGTCGCATATCTTCATGAAAGCCTTGAAATATTTATCGTGCTCCATATCGGGCTCTACGAGAGGCAGCTTCGCGGCGTACACGTTCCCCTTCGTGCCGTTGAGCGTGACCCATTCACCTTCCTTGACGGTCGTATTGCCCACCGAGAAGGTCCTGCTTTCGCTGTCGATATGGATGGCGGCGCAGCCCACTATGCAGCACTTACCCCAGCCGCGCGCGACGAGCGCCGCGTGCGAGGTCATACCGCCTTTGGACGTCAGCACGCCCTGGCTCGAGTGCATGCCGTGCACATCTTCGGGGGAGGTCTCCTCGCGCACGAGGACCACCTGCTTGCCTTCCCTTGCCCATGCTTCGGCTGTATCAGAAGTAAAGACTGCCATCCCGACGCCGCCGCCCGGGCCTGCCGGCAATCCCCTCGCGACCGGCCTGGCGCCCTTCTCCGCCGAAGGATCGACCATCGGGTGGAGGAGCTCGTCGATCTGCGCCGGAGTGACCCTAAGGGTCGCCTCCTCTTTGGATATAAGTTTCTCTTTCACCATATCGACGGCAATGCGCACAGCCGCTGTACCGTTCCTCTTGCCGATACGGCACTGCAGCATGAAGAGCCTTCCCTTTTCGATGGTGAACTCGATGTCCTGCATGTCGCGGTAATGCTCCTCAAGCCGCCTTTGGATATCAAAAAGCTCCTTATATGCCTTGGGCATGATCTCCTCGAGCGTCTTCAGGTCCTTGTTGTGCTCGCTCTTAGACTCCGCGTTGATAGGCCCGGGCGTCCTGATGCCAGCGACAACGTCTTCGCCTTGGGCGTTAACGAGGTATTCCCCGTAGAACTTGTTCTCGCCGTTGCCCGGATCGCGCGTGAACGCGACGCCCGTGGCTGAATCGTTGCCCATGTTACCGAAGACCATCGCCTGGACGTTCACCGCCGTGCCCCATTCGTCCGGTATGCCCTCGATCTTCCTGTAAGAGACGGCGCGCTTGCCGTTCCATGACGCGAAGACCGCGCCGATACCGCCCCAGAGCTGGTCCTGCGGGTCGTCCGGGAAATCCTTGCCGAGGACGTCCTTTATCCTGACCTTGAACATATCGCAAAGTTTTTTCAGGTCGGCGACCTTCATGTCCGTATCGCTCTTGTAACCCTTCTTCTCCTTCATGTCGCCCAGGATATTCTCGAGCTGCTTGCGGATGCCCATGCCTTCTTCCGGCTCAATGCCCGCGGCCTTCTCCATGACGACGTCCGAGTACATCATGATGAGGCGGCGGTAAGCGTCATAGACGAAACGTTCGTTGCCCGTGAGCGCGACAAGTCCCGGGATCGTCTTCTCGGTCAGGCCGACGTTGAGGACCGTCTCCATCATCCCGGGCATCGACTTGCGCGCGCCCGAGCGGACAGAAACGAGAAGCGGGTTCTTCGGATCGCCGAACGACTTACCCATGAGCTTCTCGACCCGCGCCATCGCCTTCGCGGCTTCCTCGCGCATGCCCTTCGGATAAGTCTTCTTGTTCTGGTAATAGTAGGTGCAGACGTCGGTCGTCACCGTGTATCCCGGAGGCACCGGCAGTTTCAGTTTCGGATGTCCAGCCATAGCCGCGAGGTTCGCCCCTTTTCCTCCGAGGAGGTTCTTCATCGATTCGTCGCCGTCCGCCTTGCCGCCGCCGAAAGCATAGATGTACTTCTTGGAATTACCGGCCATTTCTCTTACCGCTCCTTTCGAATTTGCGAAGCAAATTCGATACTGAAACAGCGTAAAAATGCGACCCAAGGGAGCATTTTAGCTGCCGAAGTATCTTATCGCCTCATTTCAACTCAATCTTTGAACTTATCGACTAAATACGCTTTGACCGTATCGACGCTTATCCTGTCCTGTTTCATCGAATCCCTGTCGCGGACCGTCACCTTGCGGTCACTCAGGCTGTCCACATCGACGGTGATGCAGTACGGCGTCCCTATCTCGTCCTGCCGCCTGTAGAGCCGGCCGATGGAAGCGGTGTCGTCGTACATAACTTTAAATCCCTTGCGGAGTCCGTTGGCGATGTTCTTTGCCAGCTCCACCAGGTCGGGCCTGTTGCGTAACAGCGGGAGCACCGCGGCCTTTAGCGGCGCCAGCGCCTTGTGGAGGGCCAGGCTCACACGCTTCTCGCCCTTTACCTCTTCCTCCCTGTACGCGTCGAAGAGGAACGCAAGTATAGCGCGGTCTATGCCGCCTGAAGGCTCGATGACGTACGGGATGAACCGCTCCTTAGTGGCCTCGTCGAAATAGTCGAGCTCCTTGCCGCATAGGCGGCTGTGCTGCTTCAGGTCGAAATCCGTCCGGTTGGCGATACCCTCCAGCTCGGACCAGCCGAACGGGAAATTATATTCTATGTCTGTGCACGCCTTAGCGTAATGGGCAAGCTCCTTCTTCTCGTGCTGGCGCTTCCTCAGGTTCTCCTTCCTGATGCCGAACCTCGCATACCAGACGAACCTCTCTTCGACCCACTTGTGGTACCATTCGTCGTCGGTGCCGGGCTTCACGAAATACTCTATCTCCATCTGCTCGAATTCGCGCGAACGAAATGTGAAGCTGCGTGTGGTTATCTCGTTGCGGAAGGATTTTCCTATCTGGGCGATGCCGAACGGTATTTTCCGACGCATAGAATTGACGACATTCTGGAAATTTACGAAGATGCCCTGAGCGGTTTCGGGCCTGAGGTAGGTGAGGCTGCCTTCATCCTCGATGGGACCCAGGTGCGTCTTCAGCATAAGGTTGAACTGCCTGGCCTCTGTCAGCTCTCCGCCGCACTCCGGGCATTTCTTGCCGGTGACGTTCTCGACCTTGAAGCGCTTCTTGCAGGACTTGCAATCCGCGAGCGTGTCCTCGAAACTCGACACGTGGCCGGAAGCCATCCACGTCATCGGGTGCATGAGGATAGCGGCTTCGATCCCCTCTATGTCATCCCGCTCGTAGACGTTGGAGCGCCACCAGGCCTCTTTGAGGTTCTTCTTTATCTCTGCGCCGATCGGGCCGTAGTCCCAGGTGGCCGCAAGCCCGCCGTATATCTCGCTCGACTGGAATATTATGCCGCGCCGCTTGCAAAGCGACACGAGCTTGTCCATCATATCAGGTTGTTGCTGCATGGGGGAGGTTTTTCGGTTTATATATGATTATTTTATTATAAAAGCGCTAATAATATGAAAATCTCCGTTATCGTAACATACGGCATACGCAAAATCAAGTGAAAACGATGCGCGCCCCCTACGCCTCTATCGCCTTTAAGAACCTCAATGTATTGAAACGGTGCTCTACGTGGTAATCGAGAAACCTTCTCAGGACCCTCTCCAGGTCCCTCCCCACCTCGGAGGCTACCTTGACCCGCATCAGCTTCTCGAGGCCCGACGAACGGACGTGCTCGATGAACTTGACCGTACCGGCCATGACCGGCTGGCTCGTCTTATCGCTCTGCCCGCATACGTCGCACAGGAGCCCTCCGTGGAGCAGGCTTAAGGAAGGCCGCGCGCCGAGGGCCTTGCCGCAGTGCGAACAGCGCCCCAGGGCCGGCATCAGGCCGAGCAGGCCGAGAATCTTGATCTCGAATATACGCGCGATCCTTTTCGGGCTATCCTCACCGCACAGGAGCCTGAGGCTGTGAGAGAGGAGCTCGAATACTTCTTTATGGGGGTCGTGCAGGACCGTGACCGCGTCGGCGAGCTCTATGAAGTACGAGGCGTAGGCGAGCTTTTCGAGCGACGAGCGCACGGGAGCGAAGAACTCCAGGAGGTCACAGTGCGATATCGTGAAGAGCTCGCTCTTCTTCCGCTCGTAGAAGACGACGTTGTCGAGGGCGAATATCTCGAAGGCCCCGCCGCCGCAGGCGGCGCGTACGCCGCGGGCCCCCTTCACGACGCCTTTTATCTTTCCGAAACCCTTCGTGTAGAAAGTAAGGATAAGGCTCGTCTCGCGCAGGTCCTGCCTACGCAAAAGTATCGCCTCTGATTTTTGGATGGGCATCTGTCAGCGGCCGGTTTTAATGTCACCTGAACAGTTGGAAAATGAACGTCGTCACAAGGACACCGAGGAGGGAGCCGACGATGACCTCCCACACGGTGTGGATCGCGTACTTGACGCGGTGGCGCGCGATCAGGAACGCCATCACGAAAGCGAGTATGATGATGATCGAGTTGTTCGTCATGAAAGCAATGGCCGTCCAGAGCGAAAAGGCGAACGCGGCGTGGCCCGAAGGCATGCCGCCGCGCATCGGCGTGCCTTTATGGAATATGATCTTTCCGGCGATCGTCAGCGCGAGGACCAGGATTATGGACATGAAGGTAAGGTGCCACGGCGACTCCCTTAGCCGCTCCACGCCGACCTCTATATTGAGGGGTATCGTCTTCGCGAAAAGGACGTAGCCGACTATCAGGGCGTTGAAGGCGACGAGAAGGACGGCGCCCGCCGACACGTCCTTGATGATCCGCGCTATCGGGTGGAACTCGCTCTGGACCATGTCGACTATCAGCTCGATGGCCGTGTTCAGCATCTCGGATACCAGGACGAACATGATGGTGATGCAGAGTATGCCGATATGGAGCGCCGAAAAATTGAGCACGATGGCCAACAGGACGACGAGTACGGCTATAAGGAAATGGACCCTCATGTTGCGCTGGGTCTTCAGGACGTATATGAAGCCCTCTATCGCGGCATTGAAACTTTCGACAATCCCACGCTCTCGCATATCTTCCTCAATATGGCGTTCTGCCTCTTCGACATCCTCTCACGCCCCGCCTTCGTCACATCATCGTAACCGTAAAGGTGCAGGATGCCGTGGATGACGTAAAGCGCCAGCTCTTCCTCGAACCGCGTCCCGAAGGCCTTGGCGTTCTTTCTTGCCGCGCAGGGACATACGGCTATAGCGCCCACGAACCTTTTTACCCCGCGCCCTTCGATGCCCATCTTGAAACTCAGCACATCCGTCAGGCGCGAGCTGCCTTTGTACCTCTTGTTCAAGCGGCGCATCGCGCGAGCGTCCACAAAGACGATGTCGAGCTCCGCCCTCTTTTTTGTGGCCAGGCGCGCGCACCGGGCCGCTATCTTTGACAGCAGCTTCTCGTTGAGGCGGCACGACGTGTCGAGGTTGCGGACGGTCACGCCTGCGCTCGCCGTCATTTCACGTTCAGCCTGTCGTAGGCCCTGATGATCTGCTGTACGAGCTCGTGCCTCACGACGTCCTCGCCCTTCAGATATACGAACGCTATGCCCTCGATGTCTTTCAGGATGGTCCGGACCTGCTCAAGGCCCGAGGTCTTGTTGCTGGGCAGGTCGCTCTGGGTGACGTCGCCTGTTATGACCGTCTTCGAATCGAAGCCGAGCCTTGTCAGGAACATCTTCATCTGTTCCGGCGTCGAGTTCTGCGCCTCGTCCATGATGATGAAGGAGTCGTTCAGGGTCCTTCCTCTCATGTACGCCAGCGGCGCGACCTCTATGATGCCCCGCTCTGTGTAATCCTTTATCTTGTCGACCTCCATCATATCGTAGAGCGCGTCGTAGAGCGGCCGCGTGTACGGGGAGACCTTCTCGTAAAGGTCGCCCGGAAGATAGCCAAGGCTCTCGCCCGCCTCGACCGCGGGCCTGGTCAGTATGATCCTGGAGACGAGCTGTTTCTTGAGCGCGTTCACCGCCATCGCCATGGCCAGATACGTCTTGCCGGTCCCGGCAGGGCCGATGCAGAAGACGATGTCGTTCTTCCTTATGGCGTCGACGTACTCCTTCTGGCCCTTCGATTTCGGCGTGACGTACTGCCTCTTCGATGAGACCTCTATCCTGTCTAGGTATATGGAATGGACGTCGCGCGTCTCGTCCTCCTTTACGACCTTTATCGCGTATATGATCTCGTGCTTCTTTATAGCGCCGCCCGAGCGCAGGGTAAGGATGAGCTCCTCCAGGAGACGGGACGCGAGCTGCACGCCTTTCTGCTCCCCCTGGACCTTGAGCGTGTCGGCCCTGGCCACGACCGTAACGCCGAACTCCTTTTCAATGAGCTTTATGTTCTCGTCATGCGTGCCGAAGAGGGCCCTGGCTTCCTGCAGATCCTTTAACGCTATGATATTTTCCATGCGCTATTTTTTCAACCTGATATGCAACTCGGTCAACTGCTTCTCGTCTACGACCGAGGGCGCGCTCGTGAGCGGGCAGAAGGCCTTCTGCGTCTTGGGGAAGGCTATCACGTCGCGGATGGAATCGCTGCCGGTGAAGAACGTCATGAGCCGGTCGAGCCCGAACGCGAAACCGCCGTGAGGCGGAGCGCCGTACTTGAAGGCGTCGAGAAGGAAGCCGAACCGCACCTTCGCCTCTTCGCCGCTGATACCTATGGTCTTAAAGATAAGCTCCTGCATCACCCTGTCATGTATCCTTATGGAGCCGGAACCGATCTCGGTCCCGTTTATCACGAGGTCGTAGGACCTTGACCTTATCTTGTGCAGGTCCTTCCCGCCTTCAAGAAGGCCGACGTCGTCCGGATGGACCGAGGTGAACGGATGGTGCTCGGACTCCCAACGCTTCTCATCGTCGTTATAGTGGAGAAGCGGGAAATCTAGGATCCACAGGAAATCGAACCTCTTTTCATCGATGAGCCCCAGCTTCTTCCCCAGGTGCTTTCGCAGCGCGGCCATCGAATCGTAGGCGACCTTCGCCTGGTCGGCGACTATGAAGACCATATCGCCGTCCGAAGCATTGACCATGCCTTTTATGGCTGAGAGCTCATCCTGCGAGAAGAACTTATCGATCTGCGAGACAAGCTTGCCGCCTTCGGCCTTAAAGTTCGCGAGCCCCTTCGCGCCGTAGGTCTTGGCCAGCTCCACCAGTTCATCTACCTGGCCGCGCGAATACGCGCCGCACCCATTTGCGGAAAGAGCGATGATCTTGCCGCCTTTTTTGATGACCTCCTGGAATATCTTGAACTGGCAGCCTTTCACAGCTTCGGTTATCTCTGAGAGCTCAAGGCCGAACCTTATATCGGGCTTGTCGCACCCGAACCGCGCCATCGCCTCACCGTACTTCATGCGCGGAAAAGGCGTCTTCAGCTCGATACCGCCGGCCTCCTTGAATATCTTCTTCATCAGGCCTTCGCATATCCCGAATATATCGTCCTCGGTGACGAATGACATCTCGAGGTCAAACTGGGTGAATTCAGGCTGCCTGTCGGCCCGCAGGTCCTCGTCGCGAAAGCATTTCGCTATCTGGAAGTAGCGGTCGAGCGACGATACCATCAGGAGCTGCTTGAAGAGCTGCGGCGATTGCGGCAGCGCGTAGAACATGCCGGGATTGACGCGCGAAGGAACGAGATAGTCCCTTGCGCCCTCGGGGGTGGATTTCGTCAGGATCGGCGTCTCGACTTCGACGAAATCCCTCTCATCGAAGTAGTCCCTGGCGACCTTGCAGACCTTGTGGCGCAATCTTAAGGACTTCTGCATCATGGGGCGCCTCAGGTCGAGGTACCTGTACTTCAACCGCGACTCCTCGGTTATGACGGCGTTATCCATGACCTCGAAAGGCGGTGTGAGCGCCTTATTGAGGACCTCGATATCCGCCACCCTGACCTCTATCATGCCCGTAGCGAGCTTAGCGTTCTCTGTGCCTGCAGGCCTCTTCCCGACAACGCCCTTCACCTTCACGACGAACTCGGCCCGCAGCTCTTCGCCCTTCCTGTGTACAGCCGCGTTGAGTTGCGGGTCGAAGACGATCTGCGTCAGGCCGTAGCCGTCGCGCACGTCTATGAATATGAGGTTGCCGTGATCGCGCCTGCCGCCGACCCAGCCGCATAGCGTGACAGCTTTACCGATATCCTTCTCGCCCAGTTCACCGCAAGTATGGGTTCTCAGCATATCCTTTTCTTTATCTCCTCGACGACAGCCGTCCTGTCGATCAATACCTGCTCTCCGCCTTCGGCCATGTCCTTTATGGCAAGCTTGCCCTGCCTCATCTCGTCCTCTCCCATGATCACTACCGCCTTAGCGCCGTTCTTGTCCGCGCTCCTCATCTGGGATTTGAGCGACGACTCCTTCAGGTCTATGAGCGTTACCACATTTACCTCATGCAAGTCGTTCAGCTTACTCCGCAGTTCCTCAGCCAGCTTCAGGCCCTCGACCTTCGCCTCTTCGCCTAAGGTGGCTATATAGATCACGGCCGGCCTGGTAAAGGATCCTTTTTTTTCACCAAGCGCCAGTATCACGCGCTCTATGCCGAGGGCAAAACCTATGGCGCCGGTATCAGGGCCGCCCATATCCTTTATAAGGTTGTCGTACCTTCCACCGGCAGCGATCGCGTCCTGGCCGCCGAGGGCCGGATGCGTCACCTCGAATACGGTCCCGGTATAATAATCCAGCCCTCTCACCAGGTTCTTCGCGATATCGACTTCTATCTTCAGGGCCTCGAGGATCTGTCTTACCCTGGAGAAATGGGCCGCGCATTCGGCGCATAAGCTGTCGATGACATTCGGCGCATTGCGCACGAGCTGTACGCAGGTTTCGTTCTTGCAATCGAGTACGCGCAGGACGTTCTTGTCCAGGCGCGTTTTGCAGTCGTCGCAGAGCCTGCTCTTTTCGCCTTTTAAATAGGCCTTCAGTTTTTCCGCGAACGCATCCTTGTCCTTCCTGCAACCGAGGCTGTTCAGCTTTATCACGAAACCCTCAAGGCCGAAGGCGCGCAAAAGACCGTCAAGCCGCATTATGGCCTCGGCATCGACCTGGGGAGAGCGCGAGCCGATCACCTCAACGCCCACCTGGTGGAACTGCCGCGAGCGCCCTTTCTGGGGCCGCTCGGCCCTGAACATCGGGCCGATGTAATAAAGGCGCAGCTCGGGCGAGACTTTATCGAGGGAATGCTCTATATAGGAGCGGACGATGGGCGCGGTGCCCTCAGGCCTTAAGGTCAGCGACCTTTCTTTCCTGTCGCTGAAGGTATACATCTCCTTTGTCACGATATCGGTGGTCTCGCCGATACTCCTGATGAAGACGGCCGTCTCTTCCAGCATCGGCGTGCGTATCTCCCGGTATCCGTAAGACTCGAGCTCCGCGCGCGAGCGGCGTTCGAGCTCCTGCCAGACGCCGGCATCCTGCGGCAGTATATCCTCCATCCCCCTTATCGACTTATAGCTCATCTACTTCACCTTCTTCTTCATCACCATCCCGGACTTGAAGGAGACGATCTTTTTCTCCGGTATCGGGACAGTGACGCCGGTCTTGGGATTGCGGCCGACCCTCGGCTTCCTCGCCTTCACCTTGAAGACGCCGAAATTGCGAAGCTCGACCGTCTTACCCTCGACCAGCGCCTCTATTATATGGTCGAGCGTCCCCTGGACTATCTTCTTCACGTCTATCTGCTTTATGCCCGTCTCTTCGGCGATCTTGAGTACTATGTCTTTCTTTGTCATTGTTATTCTCCGCGAAGGCCCAGGGCCGAGCTTTTACCTAGTTCCCGGCCGGGGCGGGAACTAGAGATTTCTTGTTTCCCGCCCCGGCCGGGAACTAGGCCCATGGACCCTTGGCTCTATCTCCTATCAAATACGCGCTTAAGGAAAACGGCGACCGGATGGAACTGTTCCAGGCGCTTCTTCTTGTTCTTGAGACGCTCCAGGACGCTGTTAAGGAATATATAAGAGTCCCTCCAGTCATCATTGACCTTCTTCAGGTGCTTCTCGGACATGAAGCTGACGCTGTTGATAGAGAGGATATCGTTTACCGGGTCCGTCAGGCGCGAGTGCGGCATGTATTTGAATTCCAGGCCGCCCCTCAAGGCCTCATACTTTGACGTGATCAGATCCTTCGTCTCCAGGAACTTCTTCTCCTCGTCCTTGGATATGATCTCCTTGGATATGGTCGTCTCGTATATGGAGTGGAACTTTGTCCAGAACTCCAGGAAATTTTTGAGGTCCTTTATGTCGGTCTCTGTCTTTTTGTCTATCATAACATGTTATCGCGCAATAGGTTATGCTATCATCTCATCCGGGCAATGTCAAGACCTGAAGTTCACGACGTTCTGGCCGAAAAGCTTCTCGACATCGCGCACCAGCCCCTCGTGCGGCTCCACGCAGAAGCTCTTGCCGATCGAGACCACGGTGCGCGTTCCGTCAGGCTTTACGAAATGCAGCGCGACCGGCACCTTGCCGGGATAGCGGGACAGCACCTTCTTCAGGTTATCCAGCACGTGCTTCTCCAGGCCGGCCATCACAAGCTCTATCGCGACCGCCTTCGTATATTTCGAGCGCACGGCATCTATGGAGACGAGCTCGTTCGCCACGATCTTGGGTTCCTCCTCGCGAAGGTTCAGGCGGCCGCTCACGAAGACGATCGCCTCGGGCTTCACGAGGGCAGCGGCCTTGGCGAAGGTAGACGGGAATATGAGGACGTCGACCGTGCCCTCGAGGTCTTCGAGCGTGGTTATAGCCATCTTCTCACCCGTCCTTTTCGTAACGGTGAGCTTAACCTTGCTCAATATCCCGCCTATGCGGACCTCGTCACCGTCCGCGCGCGTCCTGAGCGTGGCGGTGGTCACCGTCGAATATGCTTTAAGCATCTTGTCGAACTGGGCGAGCGGGTGTTTCGTCACGTAAAAGCCGAGGAGTTCCTTCTCATATGCCAGGAGCTGGTTTTCCGTCCACTCCTGTATGTTCGGTACATCCTGCTGCCCCTTCGTCGCCTGCTCCTGCGCCTCGAACGTCTCGAAGAACGACATCTGGCCGTTCGCCCGGTCCTTCTGGACGCCGCTGGCGACATCGAGCGCCCTGTCGACCATCGCCGAGAGCTGCGAGCGGTAGAGGCCGAGCGAATCCATAGCCCCGCACTTGATAAGGCTCTCGATGACCTTGCGGTTCACGAGCCGCGAATCTACCTTGCCGGTAAAGTCGTATATCGATTTGAACTTGCCGTATCTCTTGCGCATCGCTATGATCGACTCGATGGCGCCCTCGCCCACGTTCTTCACCGCGGCGAGGCCGAACCTTATCGCGTCGCCCGCGACCGTGAAGTTGGCGTAGCTCTCGTTGATGTCCGGCGGCAGTATCTTGATGTTCATCCTGACGCATTCGGTGATGTACTGGGCGATCTTGTCCAGGTTGTCCTTTTCCGACGTGAGGAGCGCCGCCATGAACTCCACCGGATAGTTCGCCTTGAGGTAGGCGGTCCGGTAACTGATCATCGCATAGGCGGCCGAGTGGGATTTGTTGAACCCGTATCCGGCGAAATACTCTATCTGGTTGAATATCTTCTCGCCGACCTTCTTTTCGACGCGGCGGTCTATGCAGCCGTGGATGAAGAGGTCCCTCATCTGGGCCATCTTCTCCGGCTCCTTCTTTGCCATGGCGCGGCGCAGGTTATCGGCTTGGGCCATGGAAAAGCCGGCTAGCGCCGAGGCGATCCTCATCGCCTGCTCCTGGTAGAGGATGATGCCGTAGGTCTCCTTGAGGATCGGCTCAAGCAGCGGGTGGTCATAGCGCACAGTTATCTCGCCGTGCTTGCGCTTCATGAAGTCGTCGAGCATGCCTGAGCCAAGCGGGCCGGGCCTGTAGAGCGCGATGAGCGCTATGATATCCTCGAACCGCTGCGGCTTCATCTTTTTCAGCAGGTCGCGCATGCCCGAACTTTCAAGCTGGAACACGCCGGCAGTCTCGGCGTTCACGAGAAGCTTGTACGTCTTCTTGTCGTCCAACTCGATCTTGTCGAGCGCGAGCTCTACGCTCTTAGTACGCTTCAGTATCTTGACCGTCTCGCTGATAACGGTCAGCGTCTTCAGGCCCAGGAAGTCCATCTTCAGGAGGCCTATCTTGCCGACCGAGTCCATTGAATAGCCGGTGGTGATCTGGTTATCCTGGACCTTGTAAAGCGGCACGTAATTGACCAGCGGCTTTTGGCTTATGACGACGCCCGCGGCATGCGTGGAGGCATGGCGCGTCAGGCCCTCGAGGACAAGAGAGGTCTCGATGAGCTGCGCGATCTTCGGGTCGGTCTTATAGAGGTTCCTCAGCTCCGGCTCTATCGTAAGCGCGCGCTCGAGCGTCATGTCGAGTTCCGGCGGCACGAGCTTCGCTATCCTGTCGACATCGCCGTACGGTATGCCTAGAGCCCTGCCTACATCGCGGATGACGGCCCTGGCCTTCATCGTCCCGAAAGTTATGATCTGGGCGACATTGTCCTTCGAATATTTCTTCACGACATAGTCGATGACCTCGCCCCTGCGCTCATAGCAAAAATCGATATCGATATCCGGAGGGCTTATGCGCTCGGGATTCAGGAAGCGTTCGAAGAGGAGGTCGTATTTCAGGGGGTCGATGTCGGTAATGCCGAGGGCGTAGCTGACGACCGAACCCGCGGCGCTTCCCCTGCCGGGGCCCACCGGTATGCCGTTCTGCTTGGCGTAATTTATGAAATCAAGCACTATGAGGAAGTAGCTGGTGTAGCCGAACTTCTCGATGACCTTAAGCTCGTGCTCCACCCTGTCGGAGAGCGTCTTATCCGCGGCGCCGTAACGCGCCTTGATGCCGTCCTGGACAAGGCCCCTCAGATACTCTTCGCGCGTCTTTCCGGCAGGCGGCTCGTAATGAGGCATATGCGATGTCTTGAAATCCAATTCTACGTTGCATTTTTCGGCTATCGCCAGGGTGTTCTTCAGCGCCTCCGGAGCGACCGAACCGAAGGTGCGGGCCATCTCCTCCCTGGACTTCAGGTAGAACTCGTTGGTGGACATGCGCATCCTGTTAGGGTCCTCGATGGTCGTCTGCGTCTGGATGGAGAGAAGCACTTCGTGGGCCGCGGCGTGGCTTTTTTCTATATAGTGGACGTCGTTGGTAGCTACGAGGCCCAGGCCTGTCTCTTTCGACAGCTGTATGAGAGCTTCGTTCACCTTGTCCTGCTCGGGGATCAGGTTATCCTGTATCTCGAGGTAGAGATCGTCCTTGCCGAAGATGCCCATATATTCGCTGAGGGCTTTCTTGGCCTGGTCGTATTGATTGGTCTTTATAAGGTGCGGGACCTCACCCTTAAGGCAGCTTGTAAGGCAGATGAGGCCGTCCTTATGCTGGGCGAGGATCTCCTTGTCGATCCTCGGGCGGTAATAGAAGCCTTCAAGGAATCCGGCGGAGACGAGCTTCATAAGGTTCTTGTAGCCGGTCTCGTTCTTGGCAAGCAGTATCAGGTGGAAGGAGGCGTCCTGTATGCCGTGGCTTGATTTCTCGAACCGCGAGCCCGGCGCGATGTAGACCTCGCTGCCTATTATAGGCTTTATGCCGTGTTTCATCGCGAGCTCGTAGAATTCTACGGCGCCGAACATGTTGCCGTGGTCGGTTATGGCGCACGCCGGCATCCTGTATTCCTTGACCTTTTTCAGGAGACTACCAAGGATGCACGCGCCGTCCAGGAGGCTGTACTGCGTGTGGACGTGAAGATGGACAAACTCGGAGTGAGTCATTGAGGCCTGTAAACTACATTTTAGCGTATAGCGTTTAGCGGATAGAAAAATAGGATCGGTTGCCCCAAAAAGTTTTAACTATACGCTAAACGCTATCCGCTATACGCTAGAAATTATTTACCCATCCCGACCCGCTGGGCTACCTGGAACACCTTGCCCTCTGTCTGGATGGACGGGGCTATTATGATATCTGTCTTGTGCATCTCTTTGACGGTCCTGGCGCCCACGTTGCCCATGGATGTCTGGAGCGCCCCAATAAGGTTCTGGGAGCCGTCGTCGACCTTGGCCGGGCCGTAGAGTATCTCTTCGAGCGTGCCGCTCACACCGACCCTTATCCTGGTGCCTCTCGGAAGGTTCGCGTGAGGCGTCGCCATGCCCCAGTGGTAGCCCCTGCCGGGCGCTTCCTGGGACCTTGCGAAGGCGGAGCCCACCATGACCGCGTCGGCCCCGCAAGCGAACGCCTTACAGATGTCGCCGCCGGTGGACATCCCGCCGTCCGTGATGATCGGGATGTATTTTTTCTTCTTCTTGTAATACGCGTCGCGCGCCGCGGCGCAGTCTATCGTCGCGGTCACCTGCGGGACGCCGATGCCCAGCACTCCCCGCGTGGTGCACGCGGCTCCCGGGCCTATGCCGACAAGGAGACCGCTGCAACCGGTGTCGAACAGATCCAGCGCCACCTCGTAAGTAACGCAGTTACCGATGATGACCGGGACCTTCATGAACTTGCAGAACTTGTGGAAATCGAGCGATTTGTAGGCCTTCGAGACATGTTTGACCGTTGTGACCGTGGACTGGACGATGAAGATATCGGCGCCCGCCTCCTGCGCGATGGCGCCGAAGCGTTCCGCCCTCTGCGGGATCGCGCTCACGATCGCCGGAACGCCCTCTTTCTTGATCTCTCGTATCCTTTTTGAAACGAGGTGCTCTTTTATCGGCTCGACATAAAGGCCCTGCACAAGCTTGGTGGCCTCTTCGGGCGTCGCGCCCGCTATCTTGTCAAGTACGTCATCAGGGTTTTCATAGCGCGTCTGCACGCCTTCGAGATTGAGAACGGCCAGTCCGCCCATCTTCCCCATCGCGATCGCGAACTTTACGTCGACAACGCCGTCCATGGCGGCAGCCAGTATCGGCACGCGGTATTTCTTCTTGCTGATCTCGACTGAGGTGTCCACTTCCTCCGGATTGATCGTGACCCTGCCGGGGACAAGCGCGATCTCGTCAAAGCCGTAGCACCTCCGCGCCTTCCTCTCAACGCCAATATAGAATTGCGCCATTTCTAACTCCTCTATATAATGGTAATGAGTAATTTAATCAAAATACCATCTAAAGATTAGATAACAATGATACAGAATACTCACCATGTTGTCAACGACAAAAAGGGCCCCGGGTCAAGCCCGGAGCCCTTTACTTATTACTCTTTACTCTTTACTGCTTTTAATACATTCCTCCCATACCCCCCGGAGGCATGCCGCCCGGCATCGCAGGGGCCTTCTCTTCCTCAGGGATGTCGGTAACGACAGTCTCTGTGGTGAGCATAAGGGCCGCTATGCTTGCCGAGTTCTGCAGCGCGGACCTGGTGACCTTCTTGGGATCGATGACGCCCGCCGCTATCATGTCGCTGTACTCGTTCTTCTCCGCGTCGTATCCCTCGTTCGTCTTCATCGTCTTTACCTTCTGAACGACGACGGAACCTTCCTGGCCGGCATTATTCGCTATCTGCCGGATAGGCTCCTCGAGCGCCCGCTTCACGATCTCCACGCCGATCTGTTCGTCGCCCGAGAACTTAAGGCTGTCCAGGGAGGGCACGCAACGCAAGAGCGCCACGCCGCCGCCGGGGACTATCCCCTCCTCGACCGCCGCGCGTGTCGCGTGAAGCGCGTCCTCTACGCGGGCCTTCTTCTCCTTCATCTCCGTCTCGGTCGCGGCTCCGACGTTTATCACCGCTACCCCGCCGGCGAGCTTTGCCAGGCGTTCCTGGAGCTTCTCCTTGTCGTAATCGGAATCGGTGCCCTCTATCTGCTTCCTTATCTGGTTGATGCGCGCCTGGATGTCGGCGGTCTTCCCCGCGCCTTCGACTATAGTGGTATTGTCTTTGTCGATCTTCGCCCTCTTGGCGCGGCCGAGGTCGTTCACCTGGACGTTCTCGAGCTTTATGCCGAGGTCCTCAGTGATAGCCTTGCCGCCTGTGAGGACGGCGATATCCTCGAGCATCGCCTTGCGCCTGTCGCCGTAGCCGGGCGCCTTGACAGCGCAGCATGAAAGCGTGCCGCGTATCTTGTTCACGACCAATGTGGCAAGCACCTCGCCCTCGGTCTCTTCGGATATGATGAGGAGCGGCCTGCCCGCCTTGGCTATCTTCTCCAGAAGCGGAAGGATATCCTTCATGCTCGATATCTTCTTCTCATGGATAAGGATGAACGGTTCCTCGAGCACGCACTCCATCCTCTCGGCATCCGTCACGAAATATGGGGAAAGATACCCCTGATCAAATTCCATTCCCTCGACGAGTTCGAGCTCGGTCTTGGAGGCCTTGCCTTCCTCGACGGTGATGACGCCGTCCTTTCCGACCTTGGTCATCGCCTCGGCGATGTGCTCGCCGATCTCGTGGTCGTTATTGGCGGCGATCGCCGCGACCTGGAGGATCTCTTTCTTGTCCTTGGCGTTGACGCTCTTTCTCAGCTTCTCGAGTTCCAAGACCACCTTTTCGACCGCCTTCTCGATACCGCGCTTCAACGCCATAGGGTTAGCGCCAGCGGTAACGTTCTTCACGCCCTCTCTGAATATGGCCTCGGTAAGGACCGTCGCGGTAGTAGTGCCGTCACCGGCTATGTCGGATGTCTTCGACGCCACTTCCTTCACGAGCTCGGCGCCCATGTTCTCGTACGGGTCCTTAAGCTCGATCTCTTTCGCCACGGTCACGCCGTCCTTTGTGATGGTCGGCGCGCCGAACTTCTTGTCCAGGACAACGTTCCTTCCCTTTGGCCCGAGGGTCACCTTGACGGCCTTGGAGAGCTGCTCCACGCCTTTCAGGATCGCCCTGCGCGCTTCTTCACTGTAAAGTAACTGCTTTGCCATTTTTTCCTCCTTAACCTATCGTTTTAGCGTTTAGCGTGGAGCGTATAGCGTTTAGTTCTTTCTATACGCTAAACGCTATCCGCTATACGCTATTTCACTATTGCCAGTATGTCCTCTTCCTTTAATATAAGGTACTCCTTGCCGTCGATCGATATCTCGGTCCCGGAATATTTCCCGAAAAGGACCTTATCGCCGACCTTCACCTCGGGCGGCACGACCTTGCCCTCATCGGAGACCTTACCCTTGCCGACAGCGACGACCTCCGCCTCCTGCGGCTTCTCCTTCGCGGTGTCGGGAAGGACGATGCCTCCCTTCGTCACCTCTTTGGCCTCTAAGACGCTCACTACGATCCTGTCCGCCAATGGATGTATCTTCATACCCTACACCTCCTTTTTGTTTTTAACTAACAACTGGCAACTAGCAACTGAATTAGCACTCACTTCTATCGAGTGCTAACAAAAGAGTATTATACATCACGCGCAAAAGTTGTCAAGGATTTTTTTGCTCCCCCGTCATTGCGATGAGTCCCGCCACAGGCGACCGACTAAGCAATCTAAAAAATAGGGACAGATACCGTTTAAACAACCGGTTGCTGTCCCTATTTATTCTTAAATTTTAATTTGAAGTCAGGCTTTGTGTCTGTGGCGGGTTCGCCAGTTGAGTAGAATACGTGAAATTGCCCGTATTGGAATTAGTTTGCGATAGCTGGCTCTCGATGCTCATTCGTGCGAGGGTTTCTGGGTCAAGATTATCCTGGCGCTTCCACTCATCTTTGGGAAGATCTATTAGATAAATTTGTTCATCGTATGGGTTACCACCGTTTCGACATTGCCACAGAGCTGCTCCATCGCTCATTTGAGGCGGCATGGGAGAATTTGTAAAGGGATAATCTAAGCCAAAACTATGAACTGAATATCCATCATAATAATACCCCTGTGCCCCTCCACTTCCCATGCCATACCACACAAATTTACCATCATCTAAGCAAGGAGTTCTATCATAGAACCAATCCTCATAATCGTTATTTGTGATTTGACGTGTAACTGATCCATCATACAAAAATATTTCGTCGTCATTACCGTCATTTTCATTCCAAATAATTTGGCCGTCATCAAGAGCAAGTGAGACATATTCTCTGGGGGGCAGGCCGCTGGATAGTTCCCTACTCACGCTTGCAATTTTTTTAATGTCTTGGCCATCATAAAAGATTAAATCAATCTTTTCTTGGTCTATAAAATATCGCCCAAAAGGATGGTCTGACGGATCGGGTCTTTTATAAGTTGCGCTCCATGCTATTTGGCCGTTGCTTATTTGTGGAAACACATCATCATAATCATTATTCGTTAATTGTCTAACGTCAGTTCCATCATACCAATATATCTCTTTGTCATACCCATCAAAACCTTCCCAGACAACATTACCTAGTTCATCAACATCCACTTGGAACACATACTTACATAGCCCATTGGTCAAATTTTTTACTTGATTTCCATCATAAAGAAAAATATCGCCGTTTCTATCAAATGCTCTGTCATATGTGCATACTCTGTTCGAGGACCAAGAGAGATATTTACCGGCACTCACAAGATATTCTTTATAATAGTCATCGTTCGTTATTTGAGTAGCGCTCATGCCATCGTAGACATAAATTTGGCTATTTTTATAACCGCTGAATTGCTGCCAGGGATTCGGCCCCCAAATCGTCCCATATTCGTAATATCGCCATGCCACATATTGGCTACTTTCACCAAATAATATAGGATCAGATGCGAATTGAACTCCTCCGTAAACACCACCATCGGAGAAATAGCCATTGTCGCATAACTGGTCAATGTTGGTTCCATCATAAAAGTAGATATTTGTCGGTGTGGTAATGCCGTATCGAGCGGCGTCTTCGTTTTCATGTTGCCACCAAACTACTTTGCCATTTGCCAAATATGGACTATGAACATTTGACGCTATATACTGCGGCGTCCCGATAACCCCCTTTTCAAACGTCCACACCGTCCCATCATCCAGCATCTTTTTGATAAGCATGCCATCATCATCATATTCCTCGTAAATTGAATCACCAATCTCAACGCTACTCTTAATCTTCCACTTATAATGGATTGTGTTCCCATTTTCCCAATACTCGATTGCAGACTGAACCTTTCCATCGGCCCCGTAAAAACGTTCCTTATGCTTCGTGGAACCGTCGCCACGATATTCGTATTCATGATGAGAGCCATCTGTGTAACGCTTTTCTACAATATGCCCCTTACTGTCATAGGTAATGATGTTTCCGTCTTGCCCATACACGACTCGTTTTATCATAATTTTCGATGCAACATAATACCGCTCTTCCATCTTGGAGTTTGAGCTGCCCCAATATGATATAGTCATGTAATCACCATTTCCCAAAATCCTTTTAATCAGCTTACCCTCACTATCGTATTCGCAAATGCCACCGTCAGCAAGGACTTTGGTATACAAATTATATGAAGCGTTATTTAAATATGGGCTTGAACTAGAAAGCTTTGTCCAGCTTCCATTGGAGTATTTGTAAAGGCCGTATGCGGCGCCGTAGTCGACAATGAGATTGCTTCCCGAGAGCGTAATCGATTCCGGATTTGCTGTGCTTAGTTTGGTCCATTTGCCGCTGGCGTATTTCCATAAGCCAAGGGAGCCGAAGTCAGCTATTAGATCGGTTCCGCTTATGGTTATGAACTCAGAATTCGATGAGCTCAGCTTTTTCCATGTTCCTGAGGAGTATTTGTATAAGCCTAAAGAACCAAAATCGACGAAGAGGTCGCTATTTAAGGCTACAAGTGATTCGGGGTTCGAAGAGGCGATCTTAGTCCACTTGCCTAAGGAATACTTGTAGAGGCCTAAAGAACCGAAATCAACTATAAGGTCATTGCCCGAAAGTGTTAGTGAGTCGGGGCTTGCGGAGCTTAGTTTCGTCCATTTGCCCGAAGAGTATTTGTAAAGGCCGGTGGAGCCAAAGTCTACTAT
The DNA here is from genome assembly GCA_016929115.1 of Candidatus Omnitrophota bacterium. Classification (GTDB taxonomy): domain Bacteria; phylum Omnitrophota; class Gorgyraeia; order 2-01-FULL-45-10; family 2-01-FULL-45-10; genus JAFGJL01. The sequence goes on from JAFGJL010000077.1 coordinate 48,271, forward strand.
AAGGTCACTGCCATAGACTAACATTGATTCCGGATTTGCAGTGCTAAGCCTATTCCATGCCCCTGCGGAGTATTTATATAGACCCAAAGATCCAAAATCTACGAAGATGTCACTGCCTAATGCTATTAGTGAGTCCGGGCTTGCGCTGCTAAGTTTTGCAAAGGTGTTTCCGGCATATTTATATAGCCCGAGGGAGCCATAGTCAATAAAGAGAGTATCACCTAATGCGACCATCGATTTGGGGTTTGCGCTGCCAAGCTTTTTCCATGCGCCTGCGGAATACTTGTAGAGACCCAAAGAGCCGAAGTCCACATATAGGTCAGAGCCCAAAGCTACCATCGATTCTGGACTTGAGCTGCTAAGCTTTTTCCATGCGCCTGAGGAATATTTATAAAGGCCCAAAGTGCCGAAGTCGATGAATAGGTCACTTCCCACTGCCACGATCCTCTGCCCCTCTTCTGCCCTCATCTCATAATTATACGTCACTAAGAGGTTGGTAAAATCGGAGTTCTGGTAACACAGTTTCTTGCTGACTTTATCCGTGCCGGTGAAGTATTCGTATATATAGGCTATAGCGCCATCGCCATCAGGAGATGCGAGGATTTGCTTGTATGCCCTGGCATATCCCTGGCCATTGTAATTTTCATCAAGGTATTCGTAATATATGCATCCGTCTGTATCCGGAGTAGCTAGGGTCTTGGATTTTACCCTGTTATCATTATTAAGGTAATGGGTGAATACTATGCTGCCGTCACCTGTGGTCTTCTTCTCCAGGAGGCCGTTACCATTATATTCAAAGGTAGCTACAAGGTTTGATAATATGGGATTGGATGGGTCTGTGCTGTAATCCGCAGTTCCGTAGCAGTATTTTATGCGCACGACTTTTGAGTTTTCGTGGTAAGCGTATTGGTATGCGATGCTTCCATCTGAAGCAACTACCTCTTTAACCTCTTTATCCGGCCTTCCGTGGCCCTGGCCACCCCAATCCTCATCAAGGAAATGGCGGTAAATGTTGCCGTTAACATCTGGCTTGATAGAGATTATGTATTTCTTTCTCCTCGACTCGTAGTAGGTGGAATCTAGAACAACTGCATACGATAAGTCATCGATACTGAAACTGTCATAAGCCGACGGCTGAATAACCATCCTGGAAATGTTGCTTCCACCGATATTTATGAAACGCAGCACTCTATCATAGTACCAATCCCAAGGTGTACCATCAGGGGCTAATGCGCCATCCATAGGATATGTTTGCACAAAGGTTCCGAGAAGATTACCATAGCTATCATATGTAGTTACTGTGGTATCGTGAAAAGTCCCTGTCAGCCAAAAACTAACCTGTTCAACTGGAGTATCAAAAAGCAGCGAGAAGCTCGTTTTCTGCATCGGAACCCATGGCTGGTCTCCCCAAACAGATAGCTTATTTGGGCCCGAGTAAGCATTCCCAAAGCCATCCGTCAATTGCTTAGTTACCTGCAGATGCCCTCCGGTATATGTACTTATAGTCACATCTCCAAAATGTGTGATATCTCCATAATCTCCCAATGCTAAATCATCAAAATTTATTAAGGTAGCCGGGAGTATCTTTTTTACAAGCGCTCCTTGTATATCATATTCATACGTAGCAACTAAATCCGAAAATGCCGGGTTTGACGGATCAGTATTGTAATCTGCGGTCCTATAGCAGTATTTTATGCGGGCAACATTACTGTTTTCGTGATAGAAATATTGATACGCAATGGCACCATCCGGATCGGCCACTTGCTTCACTTCTTTGTCAACCCTCCCCCGATTCTCATTATTCCAATCCTCATCAAGAAAATGGCTGTAGATGTTGCCGTTGGTATTGGGTTGTATGGTAATAATGTATTTCTTTCTATTTGATTCGTAATAGGTGGGATCGGGCTCAGTATCGCCTATATCTATGGAAAAGATCGTGCCCCATCCGTATTCCCCTCCCCACTGGGTAGTGCCATAGAGCTTTCCTTCAGGGCCCATAAATAAGCTAGCGAAGGGGCTATCTCCGTCAATGCCATTGAATGTATACAATGTTCTAAAATCACTTCCATCTGAATTTATGGAAAAAATTGTACCATAATCGTTATATCCGGTTTCTTGTAGGTCTGGACCGCCAATGCCCTCACCACTGGTCGTACCATAAAGCTTACCTTGGGAGTCCATAATTAAACCGCCGAAGGGGCTATTCCCTTCGGTCACATCGAATGTGTGCAACGTTCTATAGTTGCTTCCGTCTGAATTCATAGAAAAAATCGTACCACACTTGTCATCTCCCCCGGCCCAGGCCGTACCGTAAAGAACGCCTTGAGAATCCATTATTAAGGTGGCGTGGGCGCTTTGGCCCTCACCCTCATTAAATGAGTGTAACGTCCTATAGTTACTTCCGTCTGAATCTATAGAATAAATAGCACCCCAACCGTAGGCTCCTCCGGAAGCGGTTGTACCATAAAGCGTACCTCGCGAGTCCATTATTAAGGTAGTGAGGGGTGAAGATGTTACGCCATTGTTGAATGAGTATAATGTTGTAAAATTACTCCCGTCAGAATCTATGGAAAAGACTGTGCCATAACCGTAATCTCCTCCTCCTGGTGTCGTACCATAAAATTTACCCTGGAGGTCTCTTACTAAACCGCCGAAGGGTGGAACTCCCGGAATAGTAAATGAGTGTATTATGCTGTAATCATTTCCATCTAAGTCCATGGAAAATATTGTACCGCCATTGTAAGCTCCCCCCCATTGGCTCGTACCATAAAGCGTGCCAAGTGGGTCCACGATTACGCTTGAGAAACAAGGATGATGCCCCATGGTCTCATCAAATGAAAGTATTGTCGTAAAATTACTTCCGTCTGAATCAAAGGAAAAAAACGTGCCCCATCCGTAAGCTCCTCCATGACCGGTTATTCCATAAAAATTACCTTGATAGTCCATAAATAAACTGCTGCTGGGGTAATATCCGTCTGTCTTATTAAAACTATGTATTAAAGTATATTGATACTCGGCATAAGATGGGGCCGAGACCATTACCATCATCGAAACCATCACAACTCCAGTAGCTATAGTTGATAGTTTTCTAAGTATCGTCCCCACCCCTCGCAGATTTTGGAGTTCCGTTATAGTACTACGATAGTCTGATTTCATTTTTAGTCTCCTCGTTCAGCAGTTTTTAATTTCTAAATAAAAACTAATACCAAAGCCAAATAGATCTTTTTGTCTTTCCCTTGAAATATTTGATTTGTAGATGGTAAGTTCTTTTCTAAAACAGTGTTATTGGTAGTGAAAAATAGTATTGCAAACTACACTGCGGTTCCTACGGCTGCAGAGAAATGAGATGATGACTGCAGAATAGAATATGGATTAAGTATAGCACGCTTTTTTGTTAAGTCAATAGAAAGAGAGCTGTCTTTTTTTTGACTAACCGGCTATACTTTATTAGATCACGCGTCAGTTCGCTTGTTGGTAGTGACCGGTTTATTTAGATGCGCCAGATAGATTGCTTCGCCCGTTCGGGGCTCGCAATGACGGTGGGGGTGGTCTTTTAAAGATGTTGCGAGCGGCTTGTTGCATTTTTTCGGCATAGCGCTATTTCGTGCGGTGCGCAAGGATTTACGGCGAGCGAATGCAAAAACTGACCTCATTAGCTATCGACCGGCTGGGAATTTTTGCCTGACTGCCGTCAGGCAGGCGAATGAGCGAGCCGTTCCCGCCCTCGGTAAGACCCTGGCGGGATCCCGCCATGAGTTGCTTAAAGTCGGGTGTAGGCGGGAAAACCGTAGCGCACGGCGAAAAAATGCCAAGCCGCGAGCAACTCTTTAAAAGAGATTGCTTTTAAGCGGACTTGCTGATGAGGTAGAGGCCCTTCAGGGTGAGGTCTTCGTCGATGGTGTGGACCGATGAGGTGTATTTGCGGATGAGCCGGCAGCTGCCGCCGGTCAGGACGACCTTAAGGTCCCTGCCCAGGAGCTTCCTGTAACGCGCTATGAGGCCGTCACAGGTCACGCCGAGGCTGAAAAGGATGCCTCCGCGGATGCTCGAGACGGTATCCTTACCTATAATAGAGCGGGCCGCCTTCAGTTGCACCTTAGGTAACAGCGCTGTCTTTTCATGGAGACCGGACAGCGCCATCGCAATGCCTGGCAGGATGAGCCCGCCAAGGTACGCGCCTTTTTTCGATACAATATCGAACGTCACGGCTGTCCCAAGGTCTATGATGACGCAGGGTGTGCCGAACAGCTTCTTCGCTGCATAAGCGTTTACCAGTCGATCCTGGCCGACCTGCCGCTTTATGCGATAGAGGTTCTGAATGGGGACCGGCACATTGCTTCCAAGTACCAGGACCTGCCGGCACTTCAATACGGCAAGCGCTTTCCTGATCTTCGCTAGCGCCTTCGGCGCAACGCTTGAGATGACGACCTTCGCGCCTTTGCCGGCAAAACCCTTTAACCGCTTCCCATAAAGATTGTATTCACGCGTCGCTATCTTCGCCCTCTTCACGAGCCGCGGGCCCTTGAACAACCCGAGAGTTATATTGGTATTACCTATATCTATCGCTAATAGATGTTTCATTTATCTTATCTCATCTTACCATAACAATATCGCCTGACGACACTTTTTCCAATACGCCGGAATCGAGCCGCACGACAAGAGAGCCGTCAGGGTCTACGGTATGCGCCTGGCCCTCGAACGTCCTGCCGGGCAGCATCACTTTTATCCGGGAGCCGAGCATGGCGGTAAGGCCCTTCCATGCGTCGACGATCGGCTCAAATCCTTCTTCCCGCAATATCCTGTAATACTTCTCGAAGGCTTCGAGTATATTCTTTACCAGCTCAACGCGCGATAGATGGCTCTCCGCCCTTCCCGCGCGCGACAATTCCTCGATTATAGAGGTCGCGCCCTTGGGAAGCGCCGATACGGGCGTATTGACGTTGACGCCGATGCCGACGATGACGAAGTCCACGGAGTCCTGCTCCGCCTTCATCTCCGTAAGTATGCCGCAAACCTTGCGGCCGTCAGACATGATGTCGTTCGGCCATTTGATCACGACGTCGAGGCCGCTCATCCGCCTGATGGCGCTCGCGACAGCGACCGCCGCCAGCAGCGTCACCTTCGATATTTCATTAGGCGCCATCCGCGGCCTCAATACGCACGACATGTAGACGCCGCCCTTCGAGGGGGACGACCACTGCCTGCCGTGCCGGCCCTTGCCCTTCGACTGCTCCTCGGCGAGGATCACGGCGCCTTCCCTGACGCCCTTTTCAGCGAGGCCGTAAGCGACGTCGTTCGTTGAATCTACCTTCTTATACGAGATGACCTCCCTCCCGAATGTCTTAGCCTTGAGGTCCCACCGTACCTCGCCGGGGATAAGCGTATCCGGTATGCGAAGCAGCCTGTAGCCCACATGCGGGCTCGCCTCTATCTCATACCCTTCCTCACGCAGCTTCTCGATGCGCTTCCAGATAGCGGCCCGCGATACTCCGGCCTGCTTGCAAAGTTCTTCTCCGGAAACGTAGCTATCCGGATTCGTCTTCAGTACTTCGAGTATCTTTTCGTCAAGCATTTTCTTGCCCCTTGCCCCCGGCCCCTTGCTCCAAACTATATTTTTCCTTGAGCCCCTTTATCTGGTCCCGCAATATGGCGGCACGCTCGAACTGGAGGTTCCGGGCAGCCACTTCCATGTCATGCTGCAGCTCGCCTATGAGCGAGGTGACATCGTACTGCTCTTCGGTCTCCCCGGCGGCATCGCTTATTATTTCGCGCGCCCTCTTATAAGACTCGATCCCTTCCCTGACCGCCTTCTCTATGGAGCGCGGCGTGACATTGTGCGCCTTGTTGAAAGCGAACTGTATCTTGCGCCGCCTGTCCGTCTCGGAGATCGTCTTCTTCATCGATTCGGTCAGCCTGTCCGCGTACATGAGGACCGCGCCGTTGATGTTACGCGCGGCCCTGCCCGCTACCTGGATAAGGCTTGTCTCGCTCCTCAAGAAACCCTCCTTGTCAGCGTCGAGGATAGCCACGAGCGAGACCTCGGGAAGGTCGAGCCCTTCCCGCAGGAGGTTTATGCCTATAAGGCAGTCGAACTTATTGAGCCGCAGGTCGCGCAGTATCTCTACGCGCTCTATCGCGTCGATTTCCGAATGCAGGTATTTGGCGTTGACGCCCATCTCCCGCAGGTACCGCGAGAGGTCCTCCGCAAGCCGCTTGGTAAGCGTCGTCACGAGGACCCGCTCCTTGCGCTCGGCGCGCGCCTTCACCTCTTTGATAAGGTCGTCGATCTGCCCGGTTGTCGGACGCACCTCTATCTGCGGGTCGGTAAGGCCGGTGGGCCTTATGATCTGTTCGACGATGCGGCCCTTCGAAAGCCCCAGCTCGTAATCCGCCGGAGTCGCGGAGACGAAGACGGCCTGTCTTACCATCTTCTCGAACTCGTCGAACTTGAGAGGCCTGTTATCGAGGGCCGACGGCAGGCGGAAACCGTAATCAACAAGCGTCTGCTTTCTCGCCCTGTCGCCGTTATACATGCCGCGCACCTGGGGGACTGTTACATGCGACTCGTCTATGAACATGAGGAAGTCCTTCGGGAAGTAGTCGATGAGGCACCACGGCCGCGAGCCCGGAGGCCTGCCAGAAATAAGGCGCGAATAGTTCTCGATGCCGTTACAATATCCGATCTCGCGCATCATCTCGATATCGTAGTGCGTCCGGGACTCAAGCCGCTGGGCCTCGAGGAGCTTGTTGTCACGGCGCAACTCCTCGAGCCGTCCGGCAAGCTCCTCCTCGATGGACCCGATGGCGCGCTCGATCCGGTCGGATGTCGTCACAAAATGCTTTGCGGGGTAGATACCGACCTTCTTGAGCGGCGTGATGATGTTGCCCGTGAGCGGGTCTATTTCGTATATATGCTCGATCCTGTCGCCGAACTGCTCGATGCGGTACGCTGTCTTCGTATAGGCCGGATAGACCTCCATTGTATCGCCGCGGACCCTGAAGGTCGAGCGCTTGAAATCATAGTCGTTGCGCTCATAATGGATGGCCGTGAGCTTCTTCAGGAGCTCGTCGCGGCCTATCTCGTCGCCCACTTTCGCTATGGCGAGCATTTCGCCGTATTCCTCGGGCGAACCCAAGCCGTAGATGCAGGAGACGCTCGCCACTATGATGACGTCGTCCCTGGACATGAGCGAGCTTGTCGCCGAAAGCCTGAGCCGGTCGATATCCTCGTTGATGGACGAATCCTTCTCGATATAGATATCGCGCTCCGGGATGTAGGCTTCGGGCTGGTAATAGTCGTAATAGCTGACGAAATACTCCACGGCGTTCTCGGGAAAGAACTCCTTGAACTCGCTGTAGAGCTGGGCCGCGAGCGTCTTGTTGTGGGAGATGACCAGGGCGGGCTTTCCGATAGCCGCGATGACGTTCGCCATGGTGAAGGTCTTGCCGGAACCGGTTACGCCGAGAAGGGTCTGGTACCGCTCGCCTTTAGTGATATATTCGGCCAGATCCTTGATGGCCTGCGGCTGGTCGCCTTCGGGTTTGAAATCGCTGACAAGCTTGAAACTTGCCATATCAGGCTGTCTCTAATGAGATGTCTATCGACTTGACAGAGGCAGTGAGGGAACCGGCGGATATCATTTCGATGCCGGTCTTCGCATAGCTTTCGATGTTGTCGAGGTTTATGCCTCCGGACGCCTCGAGGAGAGGCTTGAATTTCGCCATCTTCCGGACCTCGACGCACGCCCTTATGTCGGAAGGGCTCATGTTATCGAGCATGATGATATCGGGCTTCGCCGGAAGGACCTCTTCGAACTCGGCTATCGTCCCGACTTCGATCTCTACGACCGTCCCCTTAAGGCTCTTATTCCGGACGGTCCGCACCATATCCATCAGGCTCATCTTCGCCCCTTGGCCATTGGCCATGGAACCCAGGGCCTTAATATGGTTATCCTTTATGAGCGCTTGGTCATAGAGCCCCATGCGGTGGTTCGAGCCGCCGCCGGCCGCGACGGCGTATTTCTCAAGGTATCTTAACAGCGGCAGCGTCTTTCGCGTATCCATCACCTTGACACCGTAGGGCTTCGCCTTGTCGACGAACTTTTTCGTCCTCGTCGCGATCGCGCTTAAAAATGAAAGGAAATTGAGCATCGTCCGCTCCGCCCTCAGGATAGAAGCCACGCGGCCCTCCAGGAAGGCCAGTTCTTTTCGGGCTCCGACGAGAACGCCATCGTCGCAATTCGGCTTAAAGCGGACGGAGTAGTCTATCTGCGCCATCGTCCATTCCGCGACCTGGAGGCCGCATACAACGCAGTCCTCTTTCGCGACGATGGCGGCGCCGCCGGACTGGAACTTGCCCACCAGCGCCTGCGTCGTGATGTCGCCCTTGCCTATGTCCTCTTTCAGCGCCGCCTTTATTATCGGCAGCACCCGTTCCTTATCGAGCTTCATGATTCACCTTTTTATAATGATTTTGTTCCTGCGGCTCGGAATTTTTTCGCCGTGCGCTGCGGTTTTCCCGCCTGCACCCGACTTTAAGCAACTCATGGCGGGATCCCGCCAGGGTCTTACCGAGGGCGGGAACGGCTCGCTCATTTGCAAAAATTCCCAGCCGGTCTGGTAGCTGATGAGGTCAGTTTTTGCATTCGCTCGCCGTAAATCCTTGCGCACCTCGCCTCCGGTAGCGCTATGCCGAAAAAATTCAACGAGCCTGGGAACAAAATCCTTCTAACCTAGGATACTACCACTCGCTTTCGCCGGGAACCTTGAGCATGCCTGTCTGCGGGTCGTAGGTCTCCCACGTCTCGCACTGGCCGTCGGCCTCAGCGTTGAAGCCCTTGCGGATAAGCCTGCCGCCCTTGTCAAATTCGTCAACGCCGTCCATCACGCCGTCTAAGTCCCTGTCAACGGCCACAGCCCTTATATCGCCTTCAGCGGGCTTATCCGCTGCCGGCGGCTCGGCGTGGCAGAGGTTCGTTCCTGCCACACAAAGCAAGGCGAGCATGATAATCATATACCTCATATATCCTCCCTTTATCACTTCGCTATGTTCTCCAGGTTCTCCCGCAGCTTCTTTATCTGCAGCTCAAGCTCCGACTTACGCTCCCGCTGCTTCCCGACGACGTCTTCGGGCGCCTTCGAGAGGAAGTTTTCGTCCTGCAGCCTGCCGGAGATGGCATTCATCTCGTTCGTGAGTTTTGCCGCCTCTTTTGCGAGCCTGGCCTTCTCCTTATCGAAATCGATAAGCCCCTCAAGCGGCACGTAGGCCTCGATGTCCTTTACGACCGCGGCGGCCGAATTCTTCGGCTTGGGGAACTTGCCTATCTTGAGGTCTGTTATGCGGGCCAGTCGCTTGATGAACTCTATATTCTCGGATATCGCCTTGCTGCCGCCGGCTTCATGCACGTTCAAGACGACATCGATCGCCTTTTGCGGCTCGATGTTCCAGACCGCGCGCATGTTGCGGATAGCCGTTATGAGCTCTATTAGGCGGCCCATCTTCTCATCGATTTCCTTCGATATCATCTTCTCCTGGATATGCGGCCAAGGCTGGACCATTATTGAATCGCCCTCATGGTCCTTTTCGCGAGGCAGTTTCTGCCATATCTCTTCCGTGACGAAAGGCATGAAAGGGTGAAGCATCCTGAGGCTCTTCTCCAGCACCTTGTACAGGATGACCTGGGTCGTCTTCCTGTCGATCGAGAGCTTCACGATCTCTATATACCAGTCGCAGAACTCGTGCCAGAAGAACTCATATATGGCGTTCGCCGCCTCGTTGAACTTGTATTCATCGAGGCATTTCCCGACAGACCGGAGCGTCGAATAGAACCTCGAAAGTATCCATCTGTCGGCGAACGAGAGTTCCGCCGTATCGTAAACGACGCAAAGGTCGGCGGCGACCTCACCCGGCTTCAGGTTCATCAGGATGAAGCGCGAGGCGTTCCAGAGCTTGTTGGCGAAGTTCCGCCCCAGCTCGAACTTGCTCTCCGACAAAAATACATCCTGGCCCTGGGCCGTGATGGAGATGATGGAAAAACGGAGCGCGTCGGTCCCGTACTTCTTTATCATGTCGAGAGGATCGATGATGTTGCCGAGCGACTTCGACATCTTCGTCCCGGTAGCGTCGCGGACAGTGCCGTGTATGTAGACGTGCCGGAACGGTATGCCGCCCATGAATTCCATCCCGGCCATGATCATGCGCGCCACCCAGAAGAATATGATCTCCTGCGCCGTTACAAGGGCGTTCGTCGGATAAAAGTATTTCAATTCAGGTGTTTCCCTGGGCCAGCCTAACGTCGAGAACGGCCAGAGCCACGACGAGAACCACGTATCAAGGACGTCCGGGTCCTGCTCGATCTCTCTTCCGCCGCATTTCGGGCATTTCGCCGGTTTTGTCTTCGAGACGATCACGCCGGCAGCCGGCCCGGCTTCGTCCTGGCACTGTTCGCAGTAATAGACCGGGATCCTGTGGCCCCACCATATCTGGCGCGAGATGCACCAGTCGCGTATATTGTACATCCAGTCGAGGTAGACTTTGGTCCACCTCTCGGGGTAAAATTTTATATCGCCCGTCTCAACGGCCTTGATCGCGGGCTCTGCCAGCGGCTTCATCCTGACGAACCACTGCGGTGATAGCCTCGGCTCGACCATGGTGTGGCAGCGGTAACAGTGGCCGACCGCGTGGCGGTGAGGCTCGGACTTAACGAAGAGCCCGCGCTCTTTAAGGTCCTCGATGATCGCCTCCCGCGCCTCGAACCTGTCGAGCCCGACGTAGTCTTCGCCGCCGTTCGAGTTTATCGTGCCGTCGTCATTCATGACGTTGACCTGCTCAAGGTCATGCTTGCGGCCGAGTTCGAAATCGACCGGGTCGTGCGCGGGCGTGACCTTAAGCGCGCCCGTGCCGAACTTCAGGTCGACTACAGGATCGAGGACCAGCTTAAGCTCCCTGTTCAAAAGCGGCAGGATGAGAGTCTTACCGTGGATATGACTGTACCTCCCGTCCTCCGGATTGACGGCGACAGCGACATCGCCGAGCATCGTCTCGGGCCTCGTCGTCGCGACGACCACATGGTCCTCGCCGCCCCTTTCAGGGTCCTTTACAGGATACTTTATGTAATACAGCATACCGTCGACATCCTTATGCTGCGATTCTTCGTCGGATAGCGCCGTCATGCACCTGGGGCACCAGTTGATGATATAGTTGCCTTTATAGATAAGGCCTTTGCCGTAGAGGCGTATGAAGACCTCGAGGACAGCGTCCGAAAGGCCTTCGTCCATGGTAAAACGCGTCCTCTCCCAATCACAGGAGCAGCCCAGCTTTTTTAATTGCCTGATGATCGTGTTGCCGTACTCCTCGCGCCACTTCCATACCTCGGCGACGAACTTTTCCCTGCCAAGGTCGTGGCGCTTCACGCCTTCCCTGTAGAGCTTCTTTTCGACGACGTTCTGCGTCGCGATGCCGGCATGGTCCGTGCCGGGCATCCACTCGCTCTCGAAGCCCTGCATGCGCTTGAAACGGATAAGGATATCCTGGATCGTGTTATTGAGGGCGTGGCCCATATGGAGGATGCCGGTGATGTTCGGCGGCGGAATGACGATAGAATACGGCTTTTTTTTGGGATCGGGCTTTGCGCGGAAATATCCCTTCTCCTCCCATACCTTATAGATACGGTCCTCTACGTCGTGAGGATTATATGCCTTGGGCAGTTCTGTCATCTCTTACCCTTATAGCTCACTTCGCGTCAAGCTACTCGTTCCATTCGGCGACTTTGCCGTCGAGGATGCTGTTTTAAACAGCCTCCGTATCCGAGGCAGAAAAAGAAAGGCCAGAAGCGCGGCGAAATATGCCATATTGAACCAGCCGAAAAATGGTTCGCCAGGCTCTATATAGCAATAGGCGCCGTTAAAGACCAGATATATGACGGCCAGGAGCCGCATGAAGCCGATGTGCGCCGCCCGCAACAGGCACCTGCCGGTATAGATAAGCAGCACGCCGAACAGGGCGGGCGAAAAACTCGGCCAGACCCAGTGTATCTCGTACGGATAGCCCGTCACGAACTGCCTTATGATCTCGACCTGCCAGATAAATCCGACAAAGAGCGCGTCGGTCACATAGATGCCGATATTCACAAGGCCGCACAGGAACGCCGCCGCGGCGAAGACCACGATACCGACCGGCGCTTCATCGTTCATCTTTTCCCGCTATACCATTTGGTGAACTTCATCGCGGCAACGAACGTGCAGATCGATATGACCCAGCTCGTCCCGCTCCAGATATGCGGCGCGACAACCCTGATCGCAGAGCCCACGGTGTTGACGGCGAATGCCGCGAACCATACCCATGTAATGACGAGATTGGCGTGGAAGAATTCAGGTGTGTCCCAATACTCTTTCGGGACGCTTTCGCGCGCGTACTGTATAGTGAACGGCCTGCGCATTATGATCGAAACAAGTGTAATGGCCGCCAGGGCCGAGCTGGACATGAGCTGCGTCCAACGGCCTAGCCAGGCGCGGTCTGCAAAAAACGCGGCAAGCGTGAGTGCGCTAAAAAAGACAAGCGTGCCGGCCTGCAGCACCTTTATGCTGCGCTTCTTCCTGATATCGCCTATCATGCTTGCCAAACTGGCTATGGCAGCTATGGACGCTGCCTCCAGCATCCTTCCATGACCAGCCAGGATGGCGAATATTATCCACGGAGCGAACCCGATAAGTATGGCCATATTATCCTTGTAACCAAAACCTTATTTTTTCGAATCCTTCAGGAGTTTGTATTCTATAGAATCGACGAGCGCCTGCCAGGAGGCATCGATGATGTTCTCCGAGACGCCTATCGTCCACCATGAATCCGTCTTGTCCTGCGACTGTATAAGGACGCGCACGCGCGCCGCGGTGCCTTCCTTCTCGTCCAGTACCCGGACCTTGTAATCGGTAAGGCGCATCTGGGCGAGCTGCGGATAGAAGCCCTTAAGCGCCTTCCTAAGGGCGTTGTCGAGCGCGTTCACGGGGCCGTCTCCCAGGGACGCCGTGTGCTCCAGCTCTCCACCTACCTTCATCTTGATCGTCGCCTCGGTCGTCATCCTCCCGCCTTTTTTCTTCTCGATGATGACGCGGAAGTCCTGGAGCTGGAAGAAATCCCTGAACGTCTTCATCATCCGCTTCATGAGAAGCTCAAGGGACGCTTCCGCGGCCTCGAAGTGGTAGCCCTTGTTCTCCAGGGCCTGGAGCGCCTCCAATATCCTCTTCGTCTTTTCGCCGCCCTTCCCCACATCGAGCTCAAGGTCCGCCGCCTTCTTAGCGATCATCGACTTCCCCGCCAGTTCCGATATGAGGAGCCTGCGGTGGTTGCCTACTGTCTTGGGGTCGACGTGCTCGTATGTTCTCGGGTTCTTCAGGACGGCGTTCACGTGGACGCCGGCCTTATGGGCGAAGGCGCTGTTTCCGACGAAGGGCTGGTTGTCCATAGGTTTCATGTTCGATATCTCGGCGATGAAGCGCGAGACCTCCGTCAGGTCCTTCATCTCAAGATCCGAGACGCAATCGATGCCGAGTTTCAGCTTGAGGTTCGCGATGATCGAGACGAGGTTGGCGTTGCCACACCGCTCCCCATAGCCGTTCATCGTGCCCTGGACCTGGCCGCAACCTGCCTGGACCGCCGCGATGGAATTGGCGACCGCCATGTCGCTGTCGTTGTGCG
>JAFGJL010000078.1 GCA_016929115.1 Candidatus Omnitrophota bacterium
CCCCGGGCCGAGGCGGGGTTCTTCGCGCTGGCCTCGTTCTACGAAAATAGGGGCGACCTCCTGAAGGCCAAGGATGCGTATCAGAAGATCATGGAGAAGTTCCCGGCCTCAGCGAACATCGCCAGGGCGCAGGAGGCGGTCGAGAACCTCAATGTTAAGATGCTCTTCTCCCCGACTATAGCCAGCGATGTTATTGTATACGAGGTGCGAAAGGGCGACTCGCTGGCCAGGATAGCCAAGCGCTTCAACGCGACCATTGACCTCATCGTCAAGGCGAACAACCTGAAGACGACGCAGATAAACATCGGCAAAAAGCTCAGGATAACCAAGGCTAAGTTCAGCATATTCGTGGATAAGTCCCAGAACATCCTGACGCTCAAGGCAGACGGCAATATCGTGAAGACCTACCGCGTCTCGACAGGCCAGAACAATTCCACGCCGGTCGGGACGTTCAAGATCGTCAATAAGATAATAGACCCTCCATGGTACACGACCGGCGCCGTTATCCCCGCCGGGAGTCCTAAGAACATCCTCGGCACGCGCTGGATGGGGATCTCGGCCCCGAGCTACGGCATACACGGCACGACCGAGCCGCAGTCTATAGGCCAGAGCGTCACCGCAGGGTGTGTGCGTATGAAGAACGAGGATGTCGAGGAATTGTACTCGATAGTGCCTGAGGGCACGGAAGTAGTTATAGTTGATTAGTGTTTCCCGCCCCGGCCGGGAACCTGTAGACTAGGGTGATGGTTCCCGGCCGGGGCGGGAACGAATGGAAATGTATGGCGCACATGATCGGGCTTGACTTTGAACGGCCCATTGTAGAACTGGAACGTAAGATCGACGAGCTGAAGTCGCTCGGCGCAAGCCAGGATATCGACATATCCGATGAGGTGCGCAAACTAGAGGCGAAGCTCGTGCAGATCAAGAAGGAGATATACGGCAACCTGACGCCGTGGCAGAGGGTGCAGATCGCCAGGCACCCCAAGAGGCCCTATACGCTGGATTACATCGAGATGATCATGGCCGATTTCATCGAGATCCACGGGGACCGCCATTTCGCCGACGATAAGGCCATCATCTGCGGCGTAGCGAAGATGGGCGGTGAAAAGGTAATGGTCATAGGCCATCAAAAGGGCAGGGATACCAAGGAGAACCTGGCGCGCAATTTCGGCAGCCCCCACCCCGAAGGTTACAGGAAGGCCATGAGGGTGATGAAGATGGCCGAGAAGTTCGCCATTCCCGTCATATGCCTGATCGACACGCCCGGCGCGTACCCCGGCATAGGCGCGGAGGAGAGAGGCCAGGCGGAAGCGATCGCCTACAACCTCAGGGAGATGGCCACGCTGAAGACGCCTGTATTGTGTTTCGTCATCGGGGAGGGCGGTTCCGGCGGAGCGCTAGGCATCGGCGTCGGCGACAGGGTCTATGTCCTGGAGAACGCGTATTATTCGGTCATATCCCCGGAAGGATGCGCCGCCATCCTCTGGAAGGAGCGATCTAAATCGCCGGAAGCGGCGCGCGTCCTGAAACTTACCGCCAAGGACCTGCTTGAAATGAAGATCATCGACGGCATAATAAAGGAACCTCTGGGAGGCGCACATCACGACCCGACACAAGTCGCCGAGAACATGAAGGCGGTGATGGCTAAGGACCTCGCGAGCCTTAAGGCCGTTCCCGTAGACGAGTTACTAGAGAAACGATATGCTAAATTTAGGGCTATCGGTGTTTTCAAGGAATAAGGACAGGGACAGGAAGGCCGTTTTCAGGATACCGAGCCGGATCGAGCATTTGAGAAAGACATCTTCGCGCATACTCGACGCTCTGGTCCGCTATAACGTGCCCGAGACGACGCTCTTCAACATACGGCTTTGCGTCGAAGAGGCGGTGCGGAATGCCATCGTCCACGGCAACCATTGCGACAAGCATCTGTCCGTCACGATCGCGCACTGGGCCGAAGGGCGGAAGTTCTTTATAGAGGTGGCGGACGAGGGAAGGGGTTTTGACTACCGCCGCCTGCCGGACCCGACTGACAGCGAGCACATCCTGCGCAACAGCGGCCGGGGCGTCTATCTGATCCGGAAGCTTATGGACAAGGTGGATTTCAACGAAGCGGGGAACAGGATCAGGATGATGAAACACCTGTAGCGCGAATAAGACGATAACCGAAGGGAGCGAAAGCATGGGGGTAAAGACAGAGGTAAAGAACGGCTTGACGGTATGCCACGTAGAGGGCGAGATCGACATCAACACTGCGCCGGAGATCAAGAAGGCGTTCGACAGGCTGATCGGCAAGAAGGAGCCGAAGATCATCGTCAACTTTACAAGGGTCACCTACGTTGATTCGTCCGGGCTCGCGACGCTCGTAGAGATACTGAAGAACATGAGGGCCTACGGCGGCAGGATGCGTCTCACCAACCTTTCTCCGAAGATCAAGGGCCTCTTTGAGATCACCAAGCTGGAGAAGCTGTTCGAGATCATGGCCGATGAGAATGACGCGATCTCCGATTTTGCATGATATCTATCCGTAAGGGGACGAAATGAACATCATAGAGAAGATAGGGGCGATCATACTTGGGACGGTCGGCCATGTAGCGGGCGTCCTGAGGCTTTTTTCCGCGACGCTGTACTGGCTTTTCGCGGGGCCCTTCAAGAACAAGTTCGTGCGGCGCAGCCACATATTTGTGCAGATGGTCTATAGCGGCGTCGACTCCCTGGTGATAGCGTTCTTCGTCGCGTTCTTCACCGGCATCGTCATAGCGATGCAGGCTGCCTACCAGCTGCAGCGGTTCGGGGCCAACATCTATGTCGCGCCCATGGTCAGCATATCGATCGCGAGGGAGCTGGGGCCGGTCCTTACGGCCCTCGTCGTCGCCGGCAGGACAGGCGCCGCGATAGCCGCTGAGCTCGGCACGATGAAGGTGTCGGAGCAGATCGAGGCGCTCGAGACGATAGCGCTCAACCCCGTGAGATTCCTGGTCGTGCCGCGTTTCCTGGGACTGCTGGTAATGCTTCCGTGCCTCACCATATTCGCGGACCTCATGGGGATCTTCGGCGGCTTTCTGGTAGGGG
>JAFGJL010000079.1 GCA_016929115.1 Candidatus Omnitrophota bacterium
ATCCGCTGTGGCGTCCCCAACGACCCTCTCGATATCGGCTACATCAGCGCACTTGTAGGACTCAGACTTCGTCATGGCGTCAAGCGGATCGGCCGCTGTGGCTCTCGCCATCCCAGCTCCGTAGTACATGACTGAGGTGCTCTTTATGATAGAGGCGTCCCCGAGCTTGAAGTTATAGGAGTAATCGGCTATCTCGTCGCCCTTCTCTCCTACGAAGTAGGTCTCAGAGAGGAGGTTATCTGCCGTGGCATCGCCAATAACGCGCTCTATCTTGGTGACGTCATCGGTCTTATAGGACTCGCTCTTTGTCATGGCATCAAGGGGATCAGCTAGCGTGGCCCTTATCTGGCCGGCTCCGTAGTACATGACCGAGGTGCTCTTTATTATGCTTGCGTCGCCAAGCTTGAAGTTGTAGGAGTAGTCCGCTATCTCGTCTCCCTTCTCTCCTACAAAGTAGGTCTCGCTTAAGAGGTTGTCTGCTACCGCATCGCCTACGACCCTTTCGATCTTGGTAACGTCATCAGTCTTGTAGCTCTCGCTCTTGGCCATAGCGTCAAGAGGATCTGCGGCTGTGGCCCTCGCTACGGCTGCACCATAGTACATGACGCTTGTCGACTTGATTATAGAGGCGTCGCCCAGCTTGTAGTTGTACGAGTAATCCGCGATCTCCTCTCCCTTATCTCCCGCGTAGTACGTGGCGGACGTAAGATTGTCATCGGCGCCCACGCCGTCTTTATCGATGTTCGCCAGAGAATCTGTCCTGTACAGCTCGCTCTCTGTCATCGCATCTTCAGGATCGGCGTCCGCAGCCCTGTCAAATGCCGCATTATAATAAAATACCGAGACGTTCTTGACCGTCGTCCCGGCCGTATCATACGCATAGGAATAATCAGCTATCTCCTCGCCCTTCTCGCGCTTCAGCCCCGTCCCATCGATGATGTTGTAGTAGGTCTCCGATTTCAGGGTGCCGATGATGGGTGAGCCGTCAGGGTTCTCTCCGGCTATCCTGTAGGTATCGGACCTTATCATCAGGTCTTCCGGCCCTGCCTGGTCTGCCGTCTTGTCGCCCTCGTAAATATAGACCGTTTTCGATGTTTCTCTTGTGCCACCGTTGTCGTAGGTGTAGGTGTAATCGGCCACCTCTTCGCCCTTGGACCGCTTGACTCCGTCAGAATCGATGATGTTATAGAATGTTTGCGACTTCAGGGTACCGACGTTCAGCGTCTCCTTCACGCCGTCACCGTCGTCGTCCGTATAGAAGACCCTGTAAGTGTCCGAATGTATCATGAGGTCGATGCATTCGGCCTGGTCGGCCCTATGCTCGCCCTCGTAGATGTAGATGGTCTTTGCAGTTACATTTGTTCCTGCCTTATCGTAGTTATACGTGTAATCGGCCACCTCCTCGCCCTTCTCGCGCTTGGTGCCGTCCGGATTGTAGATGGAATAGAAGGTGCTGGATTTCAGCGTCCCCACATGCATCGTTTCGGCTATCCCGTCCCCGTCATCATCCGTATAGAAGATCCTGTAGGTATCGGACTCTATCATCAAGGCGGTCGACTCTGACTGGTCGGCTGTCTTGTCGCCTTCGTAGATATAGACGGTCTTTGACGTGATCCTTGTGCCGGTCCTGTCATAAGTGTATGTGTAATCCGCGA
The DNA here is from genome assembly GCA_016929115.1 of Candidatus Omnitrophota bacterium. Taxonomy (GTDB): domain Bacteria; phylum Omnitrophota; class Gorgyraeia; order 2-01-FULL-45-10; family 2-01-FULL-45-10; genus JAFGJL01. Next base: position 1,656 of record JAFGJL010000079.1, read on the forward strand.
CCTCTTCGCCCTTCAGCCTCTCTGTCGCATCCGGGTTGGTTATTGAATAGAACGTCTGGGATTTCAGGGTGCCGATTATGGGGCTGCCGTCCGGGTTCTCTCCGGCTATGCGGTAGGTATCGGACCGTATCATCAGATCTGCGGCATCAGCCTGGTCGGCCGTCTTGTCGCCTTCGTAGATATAGATAGTCTTTGCTATTACATTAGTGCCGGTCCTGTCATAGGCATAAGTGTAGTCCGCTATCTCCTCGCCCTTATCGCGCTTCGTTCCGGTCGAATCTATGAGATTATAGAAGGTCTGTGATTTCAGGGTGCCGATATTGAGGGTCTCGTTGATGCCGTCGCCGTCAGTATCGGTATAGAAGGTCCTGTAGGTATCCGAACGCTCCATGAGGTCGGTAGCCAGCGCGGTGGCGGCCGTGTTCCCGCCTTCGTAGATGTAGACGGTCTTTGCCGTGACCTTCGTGCCCGTGGAGTTATACGCGTAGGCGTAATCGGCTACCTCTTCGCCCTTCAGCCTGCCGTCCGTATGGTAGAAGGTCTCGCTCTTCAGCGTGCCTATATTCATCGTTTCGGCTATGCCATCACCGTCATCATCGGTGTAGAAGACCCTGTATGTCTCGGTCTCGGTCAGGCAATCGCGGTAATTGGCGTCGTTCGCGGTAACGCCGCCGGCATAATAATAGATGGTCTTTGACGTCACCAGGCCTGCCTTGCTGTAATTCAGGGTGTAGTCGGTGACCTCTTCGCCGTTCAGGCGGTGCTCGGTATCATAAAAGGTTTCGCTCTTCTTCGTCCCTGCCGCTATCTCGGCATCCGTGATAATACCGTCGCCGTCCGCGTCAATATCCCCCCAGTAAGTGACCGCCTTTTCCTTTGGGTCGCGGTAGTAGCCGTCCGCGGCCCGCTTATCCCCCTTGTAATAATAGACCGTTGTGTCGGTAACGCTGCCGTCCTCGGCAAAGTTCTGCGTGTAGTCGGCTATCTCCTTGCCCTTCTCGCCCGCGTACAGCGTATTCGAGGACAGGTATTCGGTGCCATCCGCCTTCTTGGTGTAGGTCGCGCTCGAAATGAGCTTATTGTCGACATCGTAAGTATATTTTGTCCTAATATAATAATTAAGGGGATCTGTGACCTTGTAGTACAACGTCTCCTGGATCTTATTGTCATCGCCTGTTCCAGCGTAGGTGGACTTCTCGATAAGGCGGTCTGTGCCGTCTGAGACGTCGTATTTCTTCGTTTCGGTTATGTCCTCACCGGCATAGGTGTAGTCGATCCTGAACTTTGCCTCATATTCGCCGGTGCCCGGGTTCAGCCTGTAACCGGCATAGATCTTTTCGACCTTTGAGGAGTCCTTATCCCCGAAATAGATGATGAGCTCTATAAGCCGCTCATCTCCGGGCATCGTCTTGTCCTTGTAACCCACCCAGTACGGTAAGGCAGTCTTCTCATCGGTCTTCTTCTCCGAGCCGTCCCTCCAGAAGGCAAGGTCTATCTCAGGCCGTCTTGTCACATCGAACTTCATTATCTGCTCAAGCGCGCCCGCGACATCATAATCATAATCGTTCAGGTTGTGGGCGTCTTCGATATCATCAGGGTCGGTCAGGGTATAGGCAGCCCCCATGCCGCCAGCGCCGCCTTCATCGCTACTCTGGCGCTTCTGCAAAGGCCAATCCTCATCTTCCGGAGCCTGGAGCTTGCGCTTTAAGGCGTCATCCAGGGACCACCCCAGGTCCTCCATCTCCTGCTTCTCGCGCACAACGGCCTCATGCTTCTGCTGCTGCTCCTGGATAAAGGCGGGTGAGAACGACCAGGACTGCTGCTTCTCCTGGCGGCTCGGCAAAAGGCTGTCAACGACCGATTTTCTCTCTTTATAAGAAAGGAGGTCATAGTTCGTGACCTCCACTTCTTTTGAGCCTTTCTTTTCTGCTATAGGTGGCAAGCGTTCAGGAATAGAACCACTTGTTTGCGCAGGCTTCGGTGCGGTATATGAATAGAAGAGGTCTCCGCCCGCCCATGTGATGTCGTACCATAGGAATGAGATGACGATGAAGAGCGAGATAGTCTTCACCCATATCCGTTTGCGAGGGTCAGTATAATAGTCTATCATTTCTTTAACCTTTTTTTATTCTTTTCTAAACTCTATTATTAACACCCAAAAAAAATTCCGGTGCCTTCTTGCACCACTATATTATATATCATATATAATATGTCGTGTCAATATTAGAATTTAAACTTTTTTAAATACTAACGATTATGTCATACTACTAAAATTAAGCGCTTTTGTTTTTCTAATAAATCCGCTTTTAGCTGACTGTTTTCGCCTTGGCGAGCCACTCTCTAGCCCTGGCCTGGCCGTCTTCGAAGATAAGATAAGCGCTCGGGACCATGACCAGTGTCAGGACAGTGGAGCTGCTAAGGCCGCCCATTACCGTGATGGCGAGCGGGCTCCAGAGGTTTGAGCCTTCGGCAGTGCTTATGGCCATGGGCAGCAGGCCCAGAAGGGTGGTGATGGTGGTCATCAAGATCGGCCTGAGCCGGTCGCGGGAAGCTATGATCACTGCTTTTAACGAGCCTATGCGGCTCTTCTTCTTAAGGAAATTGATATGGTCGATAAGGAGAATGGCGTTATTGACTACTATGCCTCCAAGCATCATTAAACCTACAAGAACGCCCATGCCGACCGACTTCCCTGATATATACAGCGAGACTACCACTCCTATCAGGGCCAGCGGCACAGAGACCATTATGATGAAAGGTTGATAGTACGATTCAAAAAGCGAGGCAAGCACCAGATAGATGAGGATGGCGATAAGCCAGATGATGGCACGGAACTGTTTCTGGGTAGCTATCATCGTTGGATAGTTGCCCCCCACCCTGTAATAGTAGCCTTCGGGGAATTTTATGTCGCTCAAAGCCGTGCGGGCAAAGGTTACCGCTTTGCTCATAGGGTATTTGCCGACGTTTGAGCTGACCTGGATCATGCGCATCTTGTTCTTGCGCCAGATCTCGCTGGGGCCCAAGCCGTATTTAAAGTCGGCCAGCTGGTCCAGATACACGACCTCGTCATCCTTGTTCAAAAAAACGAGCTTGTGGAGGTCCTTGAACGTCTTGCGGTACTTTTCATCTAGCCTGGCGATAGTCTCGACCTCGCTCGATTCCGTATGGAACAACGTGGCGCGCAAACCCCTCATCTGCGCGTGTATCATGTTGGCCACATCCGACACGGAGAAGTCGACAAGGCTCGCCTTGTCCCTGCTGACCTTCAATCCAAGCTCGGGCCGGCCTTCCCTCATCCTTATCTTGGTATCGGTAAAGCCCTTTACCCCGCCGAGCCGCGATGCCATGGCAACGGCTATTTCTCTCAGGGTATTATAGTCATAACCGAATATCTCGAGCACGATCTCTTTTGTGCCGACTTCCTGTTGCTCCTCAAAATAGATGAAGGCAGGACGTATCCTCTCGACCTTCGGGCGGAGGCTCTCGATAACCTCAGCGATGGATCTCTTTCTCTCCGTGAGACTTACGAGCTCCACATAGACCTTGCTAGACCACGGCTCGACCCTCGCGGAGAAGGTCTTGACCTCCGGTATCTCCTTGGCGAGCGCCTCGACCCTCTTTACCACCTTATCGGTCGCCTCAAGTTTCGTGCCTGTAGGCAGTTCTATGAATATGGTGAACTTGTTCTGTTCAGTCGTTCCGAGGAACTCCATGCCGAGCCGCGTGAAGAAGAAGAACGCGATGCCTAGGGCGATGAAGGCATACAAGAACATGCGGTACCTGCGCCTTATGACATAGGTGACCCATTTCCGCTGCACGTCATAGAGGACCTTCATGAACTTTACAACGCCTTCCTTGCCGTAGCCTTTAGGTATCTCTTCGACCGAAAAATGCATCCTCGAGGCAAGTAACGGGACGACGGTGATCGAGACGAACAGGGAGATGATGAGCGAATAGGTCACCGTCCACGCGACGCCGCCGTAGAGCAGTTTTATCTCTTCGCCGACAAAGACCATCGGCAGGAAGACGATGACCGTGGTGAGCGTCGACGCCCATATCGCTATCCAGACCTCTTCTGCGCCGGCTATGGCGGCCTCCGTGCCCCTCATCCCGGCTTCGTTCTTGCTTATTATGTTCTCGAAAACGACTATAGAGTTATCGACGAGCATGCCGACGCCGAGCGCAAGCCCGAAGAGCGTCATGAAGTTTATGGTCAGTTTCTGAGACCACATGAGGATAAAGGTGATGATGACCGATATAGGGATGGCGGTGGATACTATCAATACCGGCCTTACCTTGCGTATCGCGACCGCCGCTATCGTCATACCGGCAAGGAGCGGATAAAGAAGCTTGACAGGGACGAACATCACAGCCAGAAGCAGGCCGCTCGTCAGGTAAACGAGTCTTTTGTTGAGCTTGACAAGGAAATAGGCGAGGACTATCATGATAAGCCCGGCGCCCTGCAGGAGCGCCACCTTCAGATTGTCGATGGCGTTTTTTATGAAATCGGCCTGATTACTCGTTATGGCTATATGCAGGTCTTTGGGCAGGCGCTCCCTTAGCTTCTGGACCTCTGCCTCCACCTGGTGGGCCACCTGGATCGTGTTCGCGGTGGATTCTTTCTGCAGGTAGACGGAAACGACAGGCCTGACATTGACGCGCGCGTATCCTGTCGGCTCCAAATATGAATCGAGGACGTTCGCCACATCCTTTAGCCGCACGATAGCTCCGTTCGGGAGCGTGGAAACGGAGATGTTCTTTATATCGTCGACGCTGAGGTAAAGGCCTATTGCCCGGATAAGATATTTCTTTTCCTCCTGGTCTATGCCTCCAGAGAGCAGGTTCAGGTTATTGGCGCCGATGGCCGAGATGACCCTTTCAAGCGATATGCCGTACGCCACAAGCCTGCGCTGGTCGACCTCGACGAGGATCTTCCGCTCACGGCCGCCGGCCACCTCGACATCGGCGATGCCGTTCACGCGCCTCAGGCCCTCCTTTATCGTCTCGTCGACGATCTTCCTTATCTCTTCAGTCGTCCTCCTAAGGCTGGTCACGGCCAGTATCATGATGGGCACGTCGGACCGCTTGAACTGGGCGATGACCGGCTTCTCTATCTCTTTCGGCAGCTTGTTCTTTATGCGCGCGAACTTTTCCCGCACATCAAGCGCCGCGAAGTCCATGTTCGTGCCGGGAGTGAAGCTTAGAACGACCGTCGATTCGCCTTCCTTGGATATCGAGAGCATCTCCTCGAGATGGCCCACCGAACCGACGCCCTCCTCTACCACCTTCGTCACCAGGGTCTCGACCTCGGTAGGCGGCATGCCGCCGCGCACGCCTATGATGATGGATATCTCTCCGAAACTTATATTGGGATATAGCTCGACGGGGAGTTGCGTGATGGCAAGGATGCCGGCTACGATGAGTATCGTATAGACCATCAGCATCGTGACCGGCCTTTTTATGCTAAAGGCGGGTAAACTCATTACTTCTTTTTCCTCTTAAAGACCTTGTCGCGCCATTCCGTCACTGTCAGATAAAGCGTCGGGATGACTATGAGGGTGAGGAACGTAGATATGGCCAGACCGCCCATAACGGTGATGGCCATCGGCGCGCGCAGCTCCGAACCTTCGCCGCCCAAAAACGCCATGGGGACGAGGCCCAGGATGGTGGTGACCGAGGTCATCAAAATGGGGCGCAGGCGTATCTTGCTGGAATTGACGACAGCGTCACGCACGCTCATCCCTTTCGACAGAAAGAGGTTGATGCAGTCGATAAGGACGATGGCGTTATTGACGACGATCCCGCCGAGGACGCCGACGCCCATGAGGACATAGGCGCTCACGCTCGTACGGGTGACAAAGAGCGCCACTGCCACGCCTATAAGGGAGAGGGGTATGGTGAACATGATTATGAGCGGCTGCCATAACGACTCAAAGAGCGCGGCCATGATCATGTAGACGAGCAGGAACGCCGCGGTGATGGCGTTCTGGAGGCTCACGAACGATTCCTTCATCTCTTCCGTCTGCCCGGCGAGCTTCACGGTATAATCTTTCGGGACATCCAGACCGTCCAGCATGGCATTTACGTCCTGGGTGACGTCTTTTAAGGGCCTGTCGTATATATTGGCGTAGACAAGTACGGTGCGCTGCTGGTTTGAGCGCTTGATCTCGCTTGGGCCCTTGCCCTTACCGAACCGCGCCACGTTCGAGAGCGGGACGCTGATCCCGGAGGGTGACTGGATCTGGAGCCTGCCGAGCTTGGCGAAATCATCCCTGTCCTTTTCCTGCATCCTTACCCGGATATTGAATTCCTGCCCTTTCTCCTTGAATTTGCTCGCGATAACGCCCTTCAGCCCTATAAGCGCGGTCTGCGCGATATCCGTAACGGAAAGGCCGTATAAAGACGCCCTGTCCTTATCGATAAATATCTTCGTCTCGGGCGAGGCCTCAGCCATGTCGCTCTTGACGCCGTAGACGCCCGGTATCCCGGACAACCTTTTCTGTATTTCGCGCGCCAGGCTCTCCAACTTATTGAGTTTCGGCCCTTTGATGTCGATAGTGACCGGCGCCGCTGCAGCAAACCCGGTCGCCAGCACGTTCTCCTGGAGGCCGTATTCTATGCGCGCGTCACCCACGTCCATCCCGCCAATATGGTTCTTTATGATCTGGACGACGTCGTTTGTCTTCAGCTTCCTCTTCTTTTTGAGGTTTATAGCTATTTCGGCCTGATGAGGGCCGAGGCGCTCCAGGACATGCTTTGTCGTGGCTTCCCGAGAAGAGCCGACGGTCGTATTGACATTATCGACTTGAGGGATCGTCAGGATATATTTTTCTATCGCATCGGAGAGGGCGTTCGTCACATCGACCCGGGTCCCTGCCGGCATATCGATCTTTATCATGAACTGTCCGGTGTCGACCTTGGGCATGAGCTCCTTATCCATGAATATAAAGAGGCTCATCGAAGCGAGGAATATCATGAAAGTCAAGGAATACGCCTTCTTCCGCTGGGCGATGTACACCTGAAGAAGCCCGCCGTAGAACTTGCGCAATTTCGCCATGGCGCCGGTCGTATCCAGTTTTGACAGGTCGTTCTCGTCCTCAAGCGTCACTCCCTTACCCATTTTCACGCCGCGCGAGGAAAGCAAGGGGATGATGGTCATGGACGCCACTAGCGAGGCAAGAAGCGAAAACGTGACTGTCAGCGCGAAGTCCTTTGATATCTGGCCTATGATGCCCACGACGAATATTAGAGGCAAAAAGACAACGATGGTGGTAAGGATAGACCCCGATATAGCTACCGTGACTTCGTTCGCCCCTGCCACTGCCGCGTCCTTGGGGCTCTCCCCCATCTGCATATGCCTGAAGATGTTCTCCACGACGACTATGGCGCAGTCGACAAGGCTCCCGACGCCGAACGCCAGGCCTCCGAGCGACATCATGTTTATGGTAACGCCGCTGAAGAACATGAGGGCGAACGTCGACATGACCGATATCGGTATGGTCAGGGTGACTATGAAGGCGCTCCAGAAATTCCTCAGGAAGTAATAAAGGACGAGGAAGACGAGCACGCCTCCCTGCCAGGCGGCGTTCCACACGCCGGCGATGGAGCTCTTTATGAATTCCGACTGGTCATAGACGACCGCGATGTCGATATCCTTCGGTATGTCCGGCCGCATCTCCTCGAGCTTCTTCTTGACCTTGCTGATGGTCCTTACCGTATTGCCAAGCGCCTGTTTCTGTATCGCTATGGAGAGGTTCTCCCTGCCGTTATACCGCGAATAGCTCGTCCTCTCTTTGACCGTATCCGTGACCGTTGCCACGTCTCTCAGGTATATGAGCCGCCTGTCCCTGCTGATCGGGGAGCGCTGGGCCATGCTCATCTCGGGCTGGCCCCTGTACGGCCCTTCCTGGCCGGTGGCCGCCTCGGACCCGACGGCTATATTCTCTATGTCCCGGACATACTCGAACTCGCCGAGCGTCCTTATGAGATATTCGTAGAAGCTTTCCTTGATGGTCCCGGCCGGATAGTTGAGGTTCGCGTTGGTGACCGCCTTGGATACGTCGAGGATCGGGATGTTGCGGGCGAATATCTTATCCTGGCTTACATCGACCTGTATCTCCCTCTCCAGGCCGCCTGAGATCGTCGCCGAGGCCACCCCCTCGACCTTTTCCAGCTCGTCCTTTATCATGCGCCTGATGAGCTCCCGCAAAAGCACCGGAGAGCGCTCGATAGAAGTCGTTACGCTCAGTATGAGGATCGGCTTGTCAAATGGGTTGAACGGCAGGACGACGGGCTCTTCCGCTTCCCTGGGCAGCCTTTCTTTTATAAGGTCTATCTTTTCGCGCATGCCGAGCGCCGCGAAGTTTATGTTCTGGTTCCAGCCGAATTCGGCGATGACCATCGACAGGCCCTCGCGCGAGATGGAATGGATGCGCTTTACCCCGCTGACCGTCCCGACCGCTTCCTCGACCGGCTTGGTGATCAGGGTCTCTATCTCTTCGGGCGCGGCGTTCTCGTAAGGAGTGATGACAGTCAGTTGCGGATAAACGATCTGTGGGAAGAGCTCCTGGGGAAGGAGCTCTAGCGATATGATGCCGAAAATAAGTATGCCCGTGACGATCATGATGACCGTTACAGGCCTTTCGACGGAGAATCTGGCTAGGTTCATGGCAAAACCTTCTTAAAATAGGTAAAATAGGTAAAATAGGGACAGACACCTATTTTATAGGTCGCGATAGACGCAGAAAATAGGTGTCTGTCCCTATTTTCAAATAAGGCCTTCCTGGACTTCCGCTATCTCGACTTTTGTCTTGTCTTTCAACTCTTCCTGTATCTCGACAATGATGAGTTCGTCCTCTTTAAGCCCTTCCGCTATCTCGACAAGGTCCTGAGTCATATACCCGACTTTAACCTTTCTTATCTCCACAATCCCGTATTCGACCCTTTCCTCCGGCTTCAGCTCGGGCTTCGGCGCCTCTTTCTTCTTACCCAGGCCGAAGAATCCCCTCTTTCCCTTCGGAGCCTTTTCGGCACCCTCCTGTTGGGGCTCTTCCTTATTTACGACGTACACAAAATAATCCTGCTCTTTTTTCTTGAGCGCGGACGACGGGATGACAAGGGCGTCTTTCTTCTCGTAAGTAGCGATGAGCGCTCTGACGAACATGCCGGGCTTTAAAAGCTCGTCTCTATTCTCAAGCTCGACCTTGATGACCTCGGTCCTCGAGCGCCCTTCGATGATGGGCGCCATGCGGTCGACCACGCCGCTGAACGTTTTCGTCGGGTAGGCATCGACGAACACTTCGGCCCTCTGGCCGAGCGCCACCTTCGGGATGTCCCTCTCGATGATATTGAACTCGGCATAAACCTTGTCGATCGTGATGAACGTGCCTATCCTCTGCTCGTAGCTGGGGTTAAAATAGCTGCCGACATCCATCAGTTTGGAACCGAGTAGCCCGTTCGACATCGCGTAGATATTGGTCTTGTCAAGCTCGCTCTTGGCCGATTCGTACTCCAACTTTGACTGGTCGAGCTTGATCTGGTTTATTGCCCCTATTTCGAAGAGTTTTTGCTGCTTATTGAGCTCCACCTCGGCGTATTTCAGCTTCAGGAGCGCGTCCCTCTGGACAAGGCTCGCTATGATGTCGCCCTCCTGCACCCTTTCTCCCTCCTCAAAGTTGAAGCTTTCGACGATGCCCGGCACCTGGAACTTAAGGTCTATCTCCTTAAAGCCTTTGACGTTCCCCATCGCCGGCAGCGTATCCTTAAAATCAGTCCGCTTTATCTTCATGACCTTGACCGGTATCGCCTCTTCCTCGAACGTGATCGCCGCGGCCTTCTTCGCGGCTTCCGGCTTCTTCTTAAAGAGCGCCTTTTGGACGTTGCCGAACATGCGCGCCAGGATTATCAGGGCGACGATCGCTATCAACAGGGTAAATATGAATTTCTTTTTCGCCGCCGGAGTCTTCAGGTCAGGCCTGGGTATCTTCGCTTTTACAAGGAGGCCTTTGATCTTCAAAGCGAAACCGGCCAAAAGAGTCTTCATTTTCGCCATCATTTCTTTCATATACGCTGCCCCTTATTTTTTCGCGGCACTTCCCGGTTCCTCTTCAAGCTTCAGGTAATCCTCGAGGCCGACCGCCTTGTTTATGCTCGCCACAGAAACGTAGTAATCGTTCATCGCCTGCGAATGGCCGAACTTCTCCTGGCCCAGCTTTGTCATGCTCTCTATGACGTCAGAATCGAGCGCCTCATCCATCTGCCGCCTGAACTTCATGAACTCCAGGTCCTTGGTCTGGTATTCGACCTTCTTTAACGCTGTGTCTATCTCTATCAGGGATTTCTGGTAATTGAAGCACCCCTCCTTGACCTCGAGCGTGACGTCCTGCTTTACTTTGACGAACTCCTGTTTTGCCCTGCTGAGGTCTATGTCCGCGGACTGTTTGTCAGAGAAGTATTTGAGGTTGTCCAGGAGGTTCAGTGTCACTGTCGTCGTCGTGGCTTGCGTGCCCTGGTACGTGCTCACGACCGGCACCCATTGTTCTCTAGTCTGCGAATATTCCATGGTGTTGCCCCAGGCCGGCATGCTGGCTTTTATGCCTGCATACCACTGCTGGCTGAGCTTCCGCTCCACATCCCCCGTGACCGGCGTATAATCGAAATCCTCCGCGACGTAATGCTCTTTCGCCATGCCCCAGTTGCCCATGAAGTCGATCTTGGGCCAGCCCTTCGCCTTCGCGACGTCCTTCTCGTATTTGTAATATTCTATGCTCATCGCGTTTATCGCTATTTCCGGCCTGTACATGAAGGCGGCCCGGAGCGTCCGCTCGAAATCCACGTTAAAACGCCTGAACTTGAACTTAGGCGCGATGCTCACGCGGTCATTGGGAGCCAGGTACATCGCCTGCTTCAGGATCAGCTCGGCCACTTCGACGTCACCTTCGGCCGAAACAAGCTGAAAATGCGTCTGGTTGGTCTTTGCCTCGACGTTCAGCGCCTCTATCTTTGAGACGAGGCCCTCTTCCGCCTCTTTCTTTGTCATCCCCGCGATCTTGCCTATCTCCGCGGCAAGCTCCTTCTGGACCCTCAGGTTCTCGACGGATTTGGCGAGCGAGAAATACGCCCTCCTCACCTGGAGCACCAGCTCGTTCCTTATGCGATCGTAATCCTTCTTGACAATTGACAAGTTAGTCTCAGCTTGCTTCATCGTGAAGAAAAGCTCGCCGCCGTGGAATATGGGCTGCTGGCCTTCCATATATTCCTTCTTGCCGTAATACCTCTGCCCGTTGATCCTGCCGGTATATTCCTGCCAGACGGCCTTGAAGGTCGGGAGCATGTTGCGCCGCGCTTCCCACACACGCATCTCGGCAAGCTTCACGCTCTTGGTCGCGACCTGCAGTTGAAGGCTGTTCGCTACGGCCGTCTCTATGCACTCGTCAAGGCTCATGAGGGTCGGCTCCTTCGGCGCCTCGCCCTCTCCGATGTAGCCCACATCCTTATACCAGCGCGCCTTCTGCTCCTGCCTGGCCTCTTGCTTCCTTAATGCCGCTTCCGCCTTGCGCTTCTTTCCGGCTTCGAGCTGCTCCTTTTTGCGCTCAGCGGCCGCGGCCTTTTTCTTCGCTTGGCGGACCAACCTTTCCTGCTCGGCCTCTGCCTTGCGCTTCTTTTCTTCCGCCAGTTTTGCCTCGGCTGCCGCCTCTCTTTTGAGGCGCTCGACCTCTTCTTTTTCGGCTCGAAGCGCCTTCTTTCTAGCCTCAGCCTCGATGCGCGCCTCTTCCAGCAGCTCTTTTTCCAGCCTCTTTGCCTCTTCCTTTGCGGCGCGCTCCCATTCTTCACGCTCGGCTTTTGACTTTTCGGCAAGCTCCTTTTCCTGACGCGCAAGAAGCTCTTCTTCGAGGGAGGCTTTTCCGGCCTCCGCTGCCTGCGCCAACACCGGTCCGCGGCACGGAAAAGAATAGGCGCTAAAAATGGTTATCGAGCATACTATACCTATAGTTGCGAGTCGCTTAATGTGCGCTGCTATCATTTTCATTAATTCATACCTCTATAATCAGGCGACCGTGCCTTCGGCGCCGGTTTTGCCATGGCCCTCTTGAGCCCTCTTCTTCCTGTATTCCCTCATATAGTCCTTCATATACTGCCGGTGCCGGTCCCTGTGTTCTTCGCGGTAAAGCTTGAGGTACTCCTGGTGCTTCTTGCGCCAGTCAAGGGACCGCTGCCTGCACGTCTCTTTCCATGACGTGTCCTGGCTCTCCTTATATTTGAAGTAATTGGGGTTGCGGTTCCGCCATTTTTTCATGTTGTCGAGCTGACGCTGGTACTGGCATTCAAGGGACGAGCAAACGGTCTGGTTGGAACGGTATTTGTTCGGAATAAAAGACTTTCCGCAGATCTTACATGTCCTTTCTTCGGCCATATATTACCTTTCTTTTTAAGCTTTTAAGAAGACTTCCCTCACTGCTAGGGAAGCCGCCCCCAGGCTAACCGCATCCGCGCCGAGGGCGCTCGGTATTATCTTCACCATTTCAGCCTGTTCCCGGAACGCGAACTTCTTTACCGCGTCCCGTATCGGGCCCAGGACAAGCTCTCCGGCCTTTTCGATGCCTCCGCCGACGACGACCATCTCGGGGTTGAAGAGGTTCACAAGGTAGGCGATGCGCACTCCGAGGTTCTTGCCGGCGTTTTCTACGATGTAAGAAGCGATCTCATCGCGCCCGATTGCCGCCTGTATGACGACGTCAAGCGAGATATTCTCCATCTTGCCTTTCGCGAGCGCCACCATGGTGGTCCCGACGCCTTTTTCGATCTCGGCCTTCGCGGTCTCGGTGATGCATATCCCGGACCCCCACGGCCGCAGGTACTGGGCGTCGCGCGCGAAGATGCTCTCCTCTTTTGTCCGGTATTCGTGGTAAAGCTCTATCTCACCGGCTGTCCCTCCGGCGCCGAAATATATATCGCCGCTTACCACTATGCCGCAACCGCTGTCGGAATACATATAGAGGAGGTCCTCGACGTCAGCGTCGGCATTGAGCTTCTTTTCGCCGTAGGCCGCGCAGGCGGCGTCGCTTCCGATATATGTCCCGATCCCGACCTTATTTATGGCATCCCTGAGCGCCCAATCATTTACCGCGACCCCGACCCCCATCGCCTTGACAGCGCCCTTTTCGACGCCCGCCTTGCCGCAGAGGTCGGCCACGAGTTTCTTGAGCGCTGTTACAAGCTCATCGGCGCTGCCGGCCGGCCGCTCAGATTCTGCCTTTGCTACGGGTTTTAACGAAATGTCTATCATAGCTGCGCGCAATTTAGCGGCGCCGACATCGATGCCGATCGCGTAAGCGCCTTTCGTATTCAGCTCGACAAGCTCGGCGCGCCTGCCGCCGCTCGAAACGTCCGGGCCTGTTTCGACGACAATATTCTCATCCATGAATTTCTTGACATAATTGGAGATGGAGACGATGTTGATATCCGTGACTTTGGATATGTCGGCCCTTGATATACGGCCTTCTTTTCTGATGAGTTCGAGGATAGTAAGGTTCTTCCGCTCCTTGTCTGAAAGGGCATGATGGCTGAAGAGACCTTCGCGGTTTTTTTCCATTATGTTATCCTAACTTAATAGTTAGTAACTAACTTTTTTTAAGTATACTTTATATTGGAACAAATGTCAATCCATAATTCTAAAATAAAAAACCCCGCTGTCATCTTTAGATTGTTCTAACCCAAAGACATCTACGGGGTTTTTTAAGCGATTATTGCTCGTCAGTCCACCCGCTCTGGCGGCGGCTGCCGATGACGATGAGGACGCCTATTATGATAAAGATGATCGCCGCCTGCGAGAGGGTAAAGAAAGCTTCGATGAAACTATTACGGCTCACCATGAGCGCGCTTAATCCCAGCGCGAACGTGACGAGATATATGAAGAGAACGGCGCCGGTCCTTGTAAGGCCGAGCTCGACTAAATAATGGTGAAAATGGTCCCTTCCGCCGTATTTGAGCCACTCCACGAACGTCTTGACCCTGCCCTGGGCTATCCTCATTATGGTAGTGAAGACCATATCAAATATCGGCACGCCGAGTATCAGTATGGGGATCGATATCTTCACGATGCTGTCCTCGGCCCAAGAGCCCGTGGTGGCTATGGAGGCGATGGTGAAGCCCAAAAGGGTGCTCCCCGCGTCCCCGAGGAATATCTTGGCGTGTTTGAAATTATAGGGCAGGAACCCCAGGCATGAGGCCATCAGGGCTACCGATAAAAGGGCTATCTGGGATTGCCCGGTCTTGAACAATATGACCGCGAAGAAGAAAAGATTAATGGCCGCGGAGCCGGTCGCCAGCCCATCCATGCCGTCGAGATAATTGCAAGCGTTCGTGACACCCACTATCCAGAAGAGGGTAATGACGATCTCTAGCGCATCCCAATATATGCCATGCGGAAGGAACTCGATGCGCTGGCCGAAGATGATGACGATGTAAGCGGCGATTATCTGGACCAAAAGGCGGAACTGGGCGCTTAATTTCCATATATCGTCGGCCAGCCCCAGCAGGAAGATCATGGTCGAGCCGACCAGAAGCGGCAGATACAGGCAGGCGCTCTTCGGGTTGAGCGCAAGGCCGGCGATGAGCCCCAGGTATATCGCCGCGCCGCCCAAAAGCGGCATCACCTTCCTGTGGATCTTGCGCGCATCCGGCATATCGACGATCTTCAGCCTTACAGCCAGTATCCGTAAGGCTGGAGTGGCAACATACGCCACCAGGAACGAGCTCAGTATTGTTATGCAAACCTGTACCGGTTCCGCCATATGCCCTTTTAACTTATTTTCCTTAATACGCGCAGGGACCTGAAGCCTTCGGCATATTTTACCCTGCCTTGAAAACCCCGGAAAGTGGCGCACGACTTGGCGCTTTCCAGGATAGTGAGGTTCCTGACCCTCGTCTTGTCTATCTGCGAGTTGTGGAGCTCCAGAAGGTGTAATTTCTTGTCGAGCACGTCTTCGATATCGACAAACGTGGCCGGGTCAAAATTATATGTCGTCGGAACTTCGAAAAAGAGCACCTCGTGCACATACCTGGTCGCAGATATAGCCGCAAGGGCCACTCCGCGGTGGTCCTGATGGATGTCTTCGTGATAATTCAAGAACACGATATCCGGCTTGACCTTCTGGACGACACCGTCTATCTTCCATATGAGCTGCCTGCTACTCGTCACTTCGGTATCGATAAAATCCCCCCAGAAGACCTCCCTCGCGCCCATGGACTTAGCCGATTCCTGCTGCTCCTTTCGCCTCGTGCCGGGCTCCCCGCCAAAACTTCCATCCGTCGCGATGAAAAGGTCCACGTTGTGGCCGGCCCGAGCGTATTTTATGAGGGTCCCGCCGCAGCCGAATTCTATATCATCCGGATGGGCCCCGATCGCCAGTATGTTCATGTAATAAACCTCCCTTCGTTGAAAAGCAGGTCCAGCGCCGACATGTAAGGAATAAAATCGCTCTTGTCTTTCATGAACTGCTGCCTGTATACGGGATGCTTGTAATCCTGGTAGGCAAGCTTTATCCCGGCCCGGCCGAACTTTTCCTCGTCGAGATAATCCCTGCCTCCGGCGCCGGAAAGATATGTATCCGCCTTCAGCTTTCGGCATATATCGATGATGCGGTCCGTCTTGGCCGAGCGTATATCGAGTTCCGCCTCGAAGGAAAGCGGCGTGGATATGGAAAATTTTTCCAGTAAATATTTTATGATGTGCGTGCTGAGATCCGTGAGCCGCTCCCACTGCCTCTTGTAAACATCCTCAAAGAACGGAAAATGCTCATTGAAAAACGGCGCCCGGCCGTACCAGGACCTAAGGCTCTCCAGATGCTGATTTTGCCAACCGGCGGAATTATCGATAAGGACATCGCATATCTTCTGCCGCTCGCCGTGACGGGATACCACCGGCACGGTCAGCCACATCCACCCGTCCTTGGTCCTGATCTTGTTGCGGTTCTGGAATTCGCGTTCCTTGTACTGGACCCGGTCCAAAAAGACGAAGGCGTCGCTTTTGGCTATCTTATCGAAATATCCCAGCCACGGCAGGTACTGAGGCTGGTGCACTGCTACTATCATGGTTTATTATACCTTACTTTATTTTGCCCGTCCAGTATCGCCTGATAGAGCGCGGATATGTTACCGACCATCATATCCGAGCTGAACTTGCCCCTGACCCACGCCTTGCCATTCTCGCCCATCCGTGACCGGCTGTCCTTGTCCGACAAAAGCGCTATGATCGCGCCGCTCAGCGCGCGGCTGTCAGCCGGCGGCACCAGAATGCCGGTCTCTTTGTCCTTCATGATCTCGGGTATCCCTCCGACGTTCGTCGCCACGACGGGTACCCCTGCGGCCTGCGCTTCGATGAGCACTATCCCGACCGCCTCGTTCAAGGACGGCAAGACCTCTATGTCGAATATGCGCATGACCTCCGGCACATCGTCCCTCCAGCCGGTAAATATGAAATTGCCGCTAAGCCCCAGGTCCTCGACGCCGGCCTCGATGCTGCGGCGCAGGCTGCCCTCGCCCACTACGACGAATTTCGCGCGCGGGAATGTCTTCACCACCTCATACGCGGCCTCGACGAAGTAATACGGCCCTTTGATCGCCTCAAGGCGGCCCACCATGCCAACTACGGATTGGTCCGGTTCTATATTTAATTCCCGGCGCGCCTTTTCCGGGTCGCCGGCCGGTTTCTCGTAATCCGATAGTTCCAGCCCCTGATATATCACGGCCACTTTGCCATCTTTGGCCACACGGAACCTCACCATGTCCTTTTTCTCGAGTTCCGTAAGCGCGATGAACTTATCGGTGAAAAGCGTCGCGAATTTCTCGATGAGGATAATGGCCTGGCTGGTAAGCCACGTAAAATAGCCGTAAAAATTGTGGCCGTGCGGTGTATGCAGGATAGCTTTACAACCGGCAAGGCGGCCGGCGAGCCTGCCCAAAAGTCCCGCCTTCGCGGTATGGGTGTGTATGACGTCGAATCTTTCTTTTGAGAATAAACGGCAGAGCTTGACAAACGCCAATATATCAAAAAACGGGTTGATATCACGTTTCAAGCATGGGATGACAATTGTCCTGTCGCGGAATCTTGTTAGGAATTCCCCCGTCTTGCGGCTGGAATACTTCGTAGGTCCGGTTATCAGCCATACGTCATAAATATCCGGGTCGAGCCGCTCGCACAGCACCCTGACGATATCGGGCGCCCCGCCCCAGTCGAGGCGCGTTATTACCTGCGCGACCTTTATCTTCATAACAAACTCCCAACTCCCAACTAATGCTACTGGCCTAATACCTGTACAACTCCGTGCACCTTGCGCACGCCGGGAAAAGCCCTTTTTCCTTCAGGGCCTGTCTGAACCGGACGGCCTTTTCGCCGTTCCAGATATCGGAAAATTTCCCGCTCCTTACATTGCCGAACGAATATGTGCTGTTGAGGCAAGGCCTCACCTCTCCGTCCGGGAATATGTAGGCTACTATCCACGGGCTTAAGCAACGGGCCGGATATTCGGTAGGCATATAACAGGGGTTGCGGTAATATTCGGCCATCGCCTTGCGTGAAAAATTCGGGTAGAGATCGACGCTGAATTTATATTTCCCGGAAAGGATGTCTTTCATCTTCGCGTGCAGGGCCTCGGGATCTATCCCTGGCTCGAATATGAAACCCTCCCAATCGCCGGACGAACAACCCAGAAGCTCGTCGTACGGTTTCTGCTTATCTAAAACATCGCGGCTCGTGAAGATGAGGTTGTGGAAGGTGAGAGAATCAGCCCCGGCCTCCCGCGCCACGTCCAGCATCTCGTCCAGGCGCTCGTAGTTGTATTTCGTTATCGTGCACTGCAGATTCACGAGCGGCTTTTTCCTGCGGGCCGCTATTTTGACATCGCGCACCTTCTTTAAGCCGGACATGATCCTGTCGAAAAGGCCCGGCATGCCTCGTATATCGTCGTGCAGGGCCCTACCGCCGTCGAGCGAGACGTTAAGCTCGTCGAGCCCGCTCTCCACGATATCCTTAGCCGTATTCTCCAAGAGCGAGCCGTTGGTGATGACAAGGCAGTGCATGCCTTTTCTTTTTATGTGTTTTATGAGCGCGAGGCAACCCGCATAGAGGAGCGGCTCGCCTCCGAAAAGCGTTATGTTCGGCCTGGCCGCCGCCACATCGTCGACGAAAGAGACGAGCTCCTGCAGCGGTATCTCGCCTTTTACATACTCGGCGCTCTGTTTTTTCGTGACGCCGCCTTCGCCCCACTGGCCGCACATCTTGCAATGGAGGTTGCAGCGGTGCGTCAAAAAAAGCGTGACCGCCTCCGGATAAGAGCTCCTGCCGCGGCCAAGGAGATAATGAAGATATGCGGCCGACCGGTTTTTTAAGACCCTGGCCGCGTACAGAGGCTGGAGCATCGTTTTATAAAATACCCTTCTCAAGTTCCGCGGGAGCATCAGGCAGCCTCGTTTATTATAACGTCCGCCATCTTCAGCAGGTCTTCTTCCGTCACGGACGGATGGATGGGAAGCGTAAGGACGCGTTCCGCGAAATAGCAGGCGTTCGGGAACTCATCATGCATGTACCCCAGATTGAACATGTGATGCAGCGGCTGAAAATACATCCGCGAACTTTCGATGCCGGCCCTCCGCAGCGCCTTCCGCACTTTCTCCACCGTCTGTCCATCTTTAAAGAGTATGGGCATGCGGTTAAAGACTGTCCGGCTGTCCTTGCCCGTCGCAGGCAGGGTTACGCTCTTCAGATCCTTAAGGATATCGGCCAGGAAGATGGCGTTCATCTGCCTCGCAGATAAAAGGCCTTCCGCTATTTCGATCAGGGAGAGGCCGCACGAAGCTGTAAATTTACCCATCGTCCGGACCGCGAAACGCCTTACCGGTTTGTCGCTTTTAAAAGGAGCTATGAGAACATATCCCATCCCGTATATATATGGATTGAGCGCGAGCGATACAAGGGAGCTCTTAAAAAACATCGCAAATTCGGAGAGCAGGCTCTGTGGCTTAAGCTGCCTTGACTCTTCTTCGATCCACCCTGCCAATTCCTCATCTTCTGTCGCGATGCATCCTCCCCCGCCAAGGGGCAGGTTCTTGCCGCGGTTAAAACTGAAGAAACTGGCATCGCCGAAACTTCCTGTCAGCTTCCCTCCGACGCTGGTGCCCATGCTTTGCGCACAGTCCTCGATCAGGAAGACATCCTGAGGCAGCCGCTCCGCAAGCTGGCCGATGTCGCTCATGCCGACGCCGAACATATGCACGGCAACGACCGCAAGCGTATCGCCGCAAACAGCCTTAAGAGCTTCTTCGGCGTCCATATTGAAATCCGAAAATTTTATACCGCACAGGACCGGCCGTAAGCCGGCTTGCCGAACAGCCACTACCACGTTGCCGGCGGTATACGCGGGCAGGATGACCTCTTTCCGGGGCGATCTTTTGGCAAGGGCCTTCAAGATCAAATACAGGCATGTTGTCCCGGAATTGGCAAGGTAAATGCGGCTGGGCGCTACATATCGATGCAGGGCTTGCCTGAACATGTCACATGACGCGCCGCCCATCCCGATAAGGCTGCCCGCCATGCGACCAAGCCCGATCGGAGCGTCTATAATGGGCAGTTTCTTTATCATGATTTTTTTGCCTCGATGACGATGACCGGAGCTAAGATGCCCAAAGGAAAACCGATATGCCGCCTCCCGGTGACCTCAAACCGCATGTCACTTAAAACCTTTTCTATCTCTTTCGCGTGGTACGCCATGAGCGGCAGTCCCTTTACCGTTTCGTCGTAATAACGCGCAAGGCCGTACTTTATTTTCAAGAGCGGGTTTAGCGCGTTGCGGAATTCGAAGATGATAACGCCGCCTTTTTTGCACACGCGGCCCATCTCGTTGAGCGCCTGTTCCACCATCTCGAATGACGGCATGTTGATAAAAACATTGACGCAGACGACCGCGTCAAAATAATCATCTTGAAGGTCGAGGCGCGATGCTTGTCCTAACAGGGCCCTTACGTTCCCGAGGCCCTGTCTTTTGATCCTCGCGTCCACCTCGGTAAGACGGTCTCTATTATTGTCGATGCCCCATATTTCAAGGGCCGGGTTTTCCTGCGCAAGGTGTGCCATGAAAAGCCCTTCCCCGCATCCGACTTCGAGGAGCCTGCCGTGAAGACCGCGGCACATGCCGATGGCTTCTCTCCTGATCCTGTCGGGCCAGTATCCCTTTGAATACTCGCCCTCCTCGCCGGGCCTGGAGATCTTTTGATGAAACCAGTTATAGATATTATGTATCATACGCATCCATAGAACCTGGCGGCGCGCTACGCCAGTTTTAAAGGCAAATACGAATCCTTCTCTCCTATTGACAGCATACTATAAAGCCACAACAAGATCAAAAGATCCTTCTGCCCTTCAGTCAACCCGACAGTGGCGCTATACGCGCGCATGCTGTCCCTTACGGCCTTTGATACGACGCCCTCCTTGAGATAAAAGAGATCGAAATACCTCAAGACCGTCTCTTTTTCCAGATGCATTTTTGTCTTCTGAAGGCCGTACCTGGCGTGAATATAGCGCAGGACGAACTCAATCAGGTCAAAAAGCGGGAACCACTCCGGCTGATACCTGTCCCAATCTATCACCCTGATCCCGTCTTGAGCGATCAGGATATTGCTCGGCCTGAAATCGCGGTGCGCTACTACAGTCGGCAAGTCAATGCCCTCAAAAGGGACCTTCAAAAAATCAGGCGCGATGGACGCCGCTACTTTATCCCGGAAGAACCTGACCATGTCCGCTGATACTGCAACGCGCCCTACTGAGAAGGCCTTATGAAAACCGCCTATCCATGCTGAAGCAAGCTCGAGGTCCTTTAAAAAACGCTTGCGCCAAAAAACACCTCTTCTTTGCGCGTGCGCCTCCATCGGCGTCCCATCCTCATACGCCTCGCGGATCACGAAATACCCGCTCTCCTCCCCGGAAGACAGCGCTTTCTGGACCGAGCCCCTAAGCACCCCGGCATCATGGTCGTATATCCGTTCCATGAGCCGGCACATCCTCTCCGCGCGCTCCCGCCCGCTCTTTTCATAGACCTTTATCTTATACGACGGCAGCTTCGCCCCATCCGTGAAAACGAAGATCGTCCGGCGCGCCACGTCGCTGTGAAGGATGCATTCATCAAGTTCGCTTTCTTTGCAGAGCAACATATCAACGCCTCGCCACTATGCTGAAGTCCGGGACGAAATACCTGGCTATCTTATAAAGAAAAAACGAATTCGCCGCAAGGATGAAAAACCTCTGCATATCGTTCCTGGGAAAGGCCATGCTCCGCAAGAAAAATTTGATCTTTGAACTGTCCTTTATGGGCAGCATGTAATAAAAACGGCGGTATGTAGGCAAGGGGGCGTAGAAGCGCGCGTCGGAAAATCCGGCTTTCCTGAGCATCCGCCTATGCTCCCAATAGGTCCAGGTGTATTCCCTGAAATCCTTGCCCCGGACGGCCCTGCTGTAGATATTAGCGAGAAAACGCGGCATGAGCGTGACAAAACGCAGTCCCGAATGCGTATCCTTAAAACCGAGGAAATTAATGGCGGCCCACCTGTTCTCTATCGCGAGATAGAGATATCCCCCTTTTTTCAATACGCGCAGGACCTCTTTCAGGGCTCCCATCTGGGCAGTGGCGGGGGACACGCCTTCCTCCATCATAGGCACCCATTCCAAGACACCGTTCAATACGACAAGATCAAAATACCCGTCCGGGAACGGGAGCGAACCGACCTGCCCGCATACCGGCGTGAGGTTCTTGAGGCCTTCACTTTTGCTCCGGATATCGATGAACTCCACCCTTTGCCTGACAGCGTCAAGCGCCACTACTTCCCTGTATACGCCGGCGAGCGCGAACGAAAGCGTCCCCCATCCGCAACCGGCGTCCAGGATCCGCGATTCCCGCCCTATCGGTACCAGAAGATGCCAATCCGCACGCCTCTTGTCCAACGTGTAATCGTAATACTGCGGGTCCCGCTCAAGGAAAAACTCTTTCAGCGCGGCGTTCCAACCCGCTTCTCTGCATCTCGCGACAAGCCTGTCCATCACATCTTCCGGATACTCGCCCCAGTATCTCGCCGGGCTTAGGCGGAGATCCGCGATACCGCCCGGCGCTCGCCACTCCTTGCCGCATTTCTGGCAGCTAAGCAAGCCTTCACCGCGGTCGAGGGTTCCCTTACAGACAGGACAAACAAGATCGACGCCCATGCATTCCGTCCCCAGGTCGTTCATATGCCCTATTTTCGGTCCCCTAAAATATCGAGCGAACTTTTCACAACGCTGTCGACCGATATGCCAGTCAAGCATGTCATCGAAGCGCACCTCTTCTTGTTGCACGGAGCGCACCCGACCTTATCGTATAACACGATCGCCCTATCCGAGACCTTCCGCGGGTCGTAGCGAGCCAGATAGCCCGGGCCGAATATGGCAACTAGCGGCGTCCCCAAAACCGCCGCGATGTGCATCGGGCCCGTATCATTGGTGATGAAAAGGCCGCACCGCTCTATGAGAGCGAAGAGCTCTTTTATGCTCAGCCGCCCTGCCAGATCGATCACATTCGCGCCGGCGTCGTTCTTTAATTTTCCGGCGAGACCCTTCTCTTGGGCATCGCCTGTTATGACGAACCTGGCATCGGTCTTACCGGTGATTTTTTCTATCACGCGCGCGAACCGCTCACTGGGCCATCGGTGAGCCGGCGTGCCGCCGGGGTTGATCCCGATAAGGACATCGCCACTGCTGACGCCATAGCCTTCAAGGACGCGACTTACCCTGGCGCGGCTCTCCTCGTCAACGCGGTAATCTATGCGTTCATCAACATCGCGCGCGCCAAGCCTTTTGACCATAGCGATATCGTAGTCGCGTTCATACTTATCGCCGGCATCCGACTCCGGGACCGCGACATCGAAAAATGAGCCCCTGCCCTCCGTATCCCTTCCCGCTTTAACTTTCGGGCCGATGATGGCAAAAAGAAGCCTCATCTCAAACGCGCTTTTCCCTGATACGAGCGTGCGCATATTGACCGCCAGGTCAAAATGTCTTTTTCTCAGGCGAAGCAGCGCCAGCGTATTTCTCCATATGCGGAAAAGGCCCCCTTTTGCCCTGAGACCCAAATGCAGGACTGCCGCATCATCGACATAGGAAAGGCCCCTCACAAGATCGTGAAGACGCGGGACTATCAACATTTCTACGCGCGCATCGGGATAAAGGCCCCTGAGCGCCTTCAGCGCCGGAAGGGACAACAGGATGTCCCCGATCCCGCCAAGGTTGACGACCAGTATCTTTTTGAACTTCTCGCGCTCGTTTTCCATATTTTTTCCGCCATCCGGCTATCGCGGCGATGGTATGGGCATCCCAAGCTCTTCCGGATATACGTTCCTCGACAAGCCGTGATAAACGATAAAGCCGTCGACTATATCCTTTTTAAAGCGCACCCCGAGTTCCTTAAGGCGTTTATGTATCATTGGCACATACTCCGGGAACCTGCCGGTTTGTATGATGTAGACCGCGGAGCCTGTTTCCCTGACTTTTTTCGTGTAGGCCGGATATCGTTCCGAAAAAGCCTTGTCGTCGAAGACCGTCGGCGAGACCAGTATCTTCTCGTTCGAAGCAAATGTCACGCAATACGCCGTGTCGTAATCAGAATATCCGTAACGCACGTTGTTTTTCTCAAGCCAACGCATTAATCGCGCATAATCCGGGCCGGTCTTTTCCGAAAACGAATATCCGATGTCCGAAAGATTAAAAAGCGCGATCGCGGCCAATAGCACGGCGGGCACCGCCTTTTGCCTCTTCCCCGCGTCGGCCAACAACGCCCCGATGAAAAATGGCGCGACGACATACAGGGGAAGCATATATCTTGATCTATCCACTCCCACCAACACGGAATAAAAGACAAAGAACCACATTATATAAAGTGCCAATATGCCGAAAGGGCCTATCCTGTTATTTTTTATGCCCGCGGTATATTCCTTTTTAAGGACCCATATGAGTCCGATAAAGAAAAGCGCGGCATTGAGCGTGCCTATTAAGGAAGACAGCAGATGAGGCGCCCTTAGGGCCGATATCGGGATCGTGGATATCCTCCATATGACCTTTTCCGCTATGATCCTGTTCATGTCCGGCGAAGAAAGGACGCTGCGGTCAAGGTCCAAAAGCCTGCCCGCCATCCTGAATAATGACGCGCCCGGATATTGAATATTGTAAATCAGCGCCGGCAAATAGCCGATCAAAAAACCGCCGACAAAGAAAATGAGCCCTTTCCGGAAAAACTCCTTTCTATCGTTTATCAGGAAGACCGTTATGGCCGTCAGAAGGAACGGCGCCAAGGCGGGTGAGATCCATAGCCCGACTCCGGAAAAAAATCCCAAAAGCGGATAAAGGCCCCTGCGTTTTCCGCTGCCTTCATGGTCCCAGCGGACCATGAGCAGAACGAGCAAAGAACCGAAGGCCAGTATTTCGGCGTGCATGGCTGCAAAGAGGGAGAAGAAGAGCACATTGAAGGGAGGGACCAGGATGAGGAGCATGGATGCATAAAGGCCCACGCCGTTGTCAAAGAGCCTCCTCGCTATGCGGAAAGAAAAAAATACCCAGAGACACGAAAAAAATATTCCCACCAGGCCATAAGTGAGGTAAGACGCGCCGAATGCCTTAAAAAACAAAGCCCCGACATAACTTGATAGCGCCCCCCCATAGTGGCATAGCCACAAGTAGAGCGGGAATTCGGTCCCGGCCGCAATATGCCGCGCCATGAGAGCAAAGACCATGCGGTCGCCGTGCCACATAAGGGGATGGGTGATGCCCAGGATCCGGACGGCCGCGCCCGCTATCACAAGGACCCCCATGAATATGATATGTCCCGCGCGCATTTATTTAAGGATCTTTCTCATCAAAATATCCACCGCCCGGAGGACCTCTTCCACGCTTATGAACTTCATGCAGTCGTGTTTATCGCATACGCCCTTGTTGCACGGGCTGCATGAAAGGTCCTTCCTGATAACCAGATTATACACGCCTATCGGCCACCAGAGGGCAGGGTCTGTCGGGCCCATCATGGAGACCGTGGGCTTTCCAAGCGCCGCCGCGATATGCAAAAGGCCCGAGTTATTGCCTATGAAGAGGTTGGCGGACGATATAATAGCGGCCACTTTATCAAGCGGCAGGCCTATGGCCGTGACCGCTTCCACTCCCACCAACAATGCCATGTAATCGACTATATCCCTTTCGGCATGGCTGCCGAGGATGACTATGCCGGCATGATATTTCTGGGCTATGGTCTCGGCCACCTGGGCAAAACGCTCACGGGGCCAACGTTGGCTCGGATAATAGCCGCCGGGGTGCATGGCCACGATGACCCTCTTTCTCGCGATGAGGTCCTTCAAAAAGGTGTCCGCGAAGTTCTTGTCCTCTTCGGATACAAAAAGCCGGGGGTCGGAATATCCGGCCGCGTCTTCGCCAAAGCCGAACTTCGCCCCTATCGCGCTTACAAGGTCCAGGAGATGCTCGGCCATCTTCTTCTTTTCCTCGGTCGGCCGCACCGGTATGGTAAACAGGCCGCCCCTTCCCCCTATATCGAAACCGGCGGTCACCTTCGCCCTGCTCAAATAAGCAAGCATCGCCGTCTTTAGCGTATAATCCATCAAAAGGTCGACCGCTATGCTGAACTTCTCGGCATGCAGTTTCTTGAGCGCCCCGGCGAAGTCATAATAGGGTATCACTTCATTTATGAACGGGACGCTCTTGATGAGCGGCGCGTTCTCGGCCCTGATCATCACGGCCAGGTGTGCGTGCGGGAACATGTCTTTCAACGCCTTGAGGGCCGGCAGTGATACCACGACATCGCCTATCCTGTCTATCCGCATGGCGAGGATCGATGTTATCATGGCCGGATCCGGCCGCTTCGGCAGAGACGGAGCGCGCAGCGGCACCAGGAAGACCGCGCGGAAAGCAAGATACAGGGACTTCATGGCATATCTAAAGGTCATCTATTTACCCCGTTCGGAAAAAACAGGCGTGGTTATCACGCAAAGAGGACGCCGATACCGCCCATCTTTTGATCCGTGTCGGCAATGATCTCCGCATGTTCATAACGCGGCTTTATCTCTTCCCAGAACCGGCTCACTTCGCAGCCTGACTCCGGCGCGTGAACGACTATATCATGGAAGGCTATAATGCCGCCCTTTCGCACCAGCGGGCTGTACATCTCGAAATCTTTCCTGACCCCTTCATAAGTATGGTCACCGTCTATAAAAAGAAGGTCGACGGGTTTATCCTTCAGCATCGTAGCCGCTTCCTTTAGGGTGGTGACCCTGTGCGAATCTTTCCGTATCAGAAATATTTTCTGTCCCGGCAACGCGAATGCCTTGTATAGCAGGACCCTCCACAAACGATACCCTCCGCCGAAGCGGCCACCCGGAAGATCGATGCTCAATATTGAAGCGTCCCTTGAGGCGGCGCGTGAAAAGAGGAAGAGTGTCCCGCCGACATTGGTCCCTATCTCGAGCACCATCCGCGGCTTTCTCGCGGCCACGATCTCAAGGAACTTTGTTATCTCTTCGCGGATCTGCAAGGGTCTTATCATGCCGCGACGGCCGTTGAAGACAAAATCCACAGACTCTCTTATGCCATAACCGGCGGTGAACATCCTCACCGCTATCGTAAAATACAATGCGTAAAAAACCCTTGCCGGATAGCTCGGAGCCCTGGCGGCGGGGCCCTGCGCTCCGGGGCGCCCGTTCTGCATCTCCCAGACCTTGGCATAGTTCAGGAAGACGGCCAGCGCCGTAAAGGCGCTTATGACAAGTCCGTTGAACCCGTCAAGGAATCCCCGCATTAAAACAAATTTACGGATGAAGCTGAGAGGGGGTTTCACCGCGAAATACCAGAACATATTGCGCGGCTCTATCCTTAGGCCCTGCCTGTAAAGCTCTTTGGCGTCATACGACGTGAACTTATCGAGCTTAGTGACGTGCTGGGCGATATTTTTATAGGAATAATGGTGCATCGGGTTCTTCAGTTCGCCCACCGGGCCTGAGGCCAGGATCTCCTCGTGGACATATTTCATGTCAAAGCGCCCTTTGGCCTTTTTAAAAAGCCGCAGGATAGGCACATACCAATCGCAGTGGCGTATCCATTCGCCCATATAAAACGTTTTGCGCCATATCCTGTAGGCGTCGAACGATGCTTCCGTCCCGATGGCCTTCTTCATCTCTTCCTGCAACGGGGGTGAAAGTTCTTCATCGGCGTCAAGGACCAATATCCACTTCCCCGTAGCCTTGTCTACGCCGAACTGTTTCTGCTCGCCGAACCCTTCCATCTTTTTTTCGTATATTTTATCGGTATATCCGCGGGCGATCTCGACCGTATCGTCCGCGCTTGAATCGTCAACGATGACTATCTCGTCCGCCCATTTGACGCTCTCAAGGCAACGGCGGATATTCGCCGCTTCGTTCTTCGTTATTATGACAACGGAAAGCCTTGCGTCCATATCACGCCTTCCTGGCCTTGATTATGAGTATATCGCCGAAAAGCAGCGCCGGATGCAGCAACATCTCGTTGTACGCTCTATTGAAATGTGTATTCGCCCATCTCAATATATGCGCGATGGGACGAAGAAGAAACGGCGTTCTTTCCCGCGCGTTATTCGCCGTGATCGTTTCGACCATAAAGCCGGTTTCGTTCAGGATGAGCTCCAATTCCGGAAAGCCGACGGGATTTATATGCGCCCGCAACGACTTGTCCGCTATGTCGATCCTGGAATTGAAATACCTGTAAGAGCCGAACAGCAGGAACTTTATCCGCGAGGCGATGCTTGCGATATTTGGAGTGGTCACGACCAATTTTCCCTGCGGCCTTAAGACCCGCGCGAGCTCCCGTGCCAGATGATGGGGGTTCTCAAGGTGTTCTATGCCTTCCACGCAAATCGCGTAATCGAAAGACGAATCGGGATACTCGATGGCCCCATTGAGGTCTCCCGTCTTGAAATCGATGTTCGCTCCGTGGGCCTTAAACACGCGGCCGTTTATATCAAGCGCCGAAACGGTGAACCCGATATCGCTCAGCGCCTTCGACAGGGCCCCTTCTCCGGCGGGCGCGTCCAGGACCCTACCCCTCCTCTCTTCGCCGAGAAGCTCCAGGACTTTTTGGTGCACTCCCGGGCCCGCATTGGGACGCAGCATATCATCGTCCTTCCAAAAGTTTGGCGTAAATGTTTTCGATCTTCCTGACATTTGATCCGATGCTGAAAAGGCTTTCCGCCCTTTTCCTTCCCGCCAGGCCCATCGCGGTCCTCTTTGACCTATCGTTTATCAGCATCGCAAGCGCTTCCGCCATAGCCTTGGGCTTGCCGGGAGCGACCAATATGCCGCTGACACCATCCTCTATGATCTCGGGCGTCCCGCCTGAATCCGTGCCAACCACAGGCTTGCCCGACGCCATCGCCTCGATTATGACCCGTCCGCAAGCTTCGGCATCAGAGGCAAGGACAAATAGATCGGTCGCCGCGTAAACTTCCGGCATGTCCTTTCTGAGCCCCGTAAATACCACCGCTTCGTTCAGCGGGAAAACGGCCGCCAGATCTTTAAGCCGCGCTTCGCGCTCTTTATCTGTATCGAACACCGCTCCCCCGGCTACCAGGAACTTAAGCCTTCTTTGGGGCATATCCCTCAGGAGTATTTTTGCCGCCTCAAAAAATGTCTCATGCCCTTTCGATCGATGGAACCGCGAGGCGATTCCGACTACAGTCTCATCTGCCTTTACGCCGAATCCTTCCCGCACTTTTTGCCCGTTCACCGATGGGCTGAAGAGCCCTGTATCCACGCCGTTATGTACCACCGTCACTTTTGCCGGGAGCGCGCCCCTCCTCATAAAACGGCGCGCGATGGCGCCGGAATTACAGATGATCCTGTCCGGTAAAAACGAGAGGCTCCTTTCGGGATCGATGAGTTCGTTCGCGATGAGATTGCGCTCGTGCCACACTACCGGCACGCGGGCTTCTCTTCCCGCGGCAGAGCCGTAGAGATGAGTGCGGATGCTGTTCGAGTGGATGATGCGGATATCCTTCTCCTTGACGACGCGCGCCAATTTTTTAAATGCCCGGAATACCCCGGCGAGCGCCCTCACCTTCGGGAAGGGGATAAAAAGAACCTCGATGCCGGCCTTCGCAAGTTCTTCCGACAGCGGCCCCGGCTCAGGCAATACGAATATAGGATCAAATCTCGTCTTGTCGATATTTTTGACGAGGTTCAGGAGGCTGTATTCCGCGCCGGCGATCCTGGATGTCTCATGCAGATACAGTATGTTCGTTATGTTCATGATCTCGCGATAT
This sequence comes from Candidatus Omnitrophota bacterium, assembly GCA_016929115.1. GTDB lineage: Bacteria > Omnitrophota > Gorgyraeia > 2-01-FULL-45-10 > 2-01-FULL-45-10 > JAFGJL01. The sequence goes on from JAFGJL010000079.1 coordinate 31,016, forward strand.
CCAATAAATCCGCTATCCTGTTCTTATAAGTATGCTTTTCATGGGCTTTTTCATATGAGCGCGCCGCTATCGCCGACCTCTCATCGGGATGCTCCAGATAATACGCGATCTTGCGCCGCAGATCATCGGTATCCGCATAAGTGACGATCTCCTCCCCGGCTTTGTAAAGGGCGCTTATCTGTGACGCGCGATTTGTGAGCAGGAAACCGCCCGATGCCGGGACCTCAAAGAGCCGCGGCGTGACATTGAATATCTCCTGTCCGCTTCCGAATAGCGAATGGATATCCAGGACGATCTTTGAGGCATTATAGACCTTTACAGCCTCCTCCGCGTAGATATCTTTTTTCTGATAACGCTTGCGCAAAAGAGGCGACACCCTCTGCCATCGCCCCCAGATCTTGATATCAAGATCGCCCACGGCCTCCAGCACCTTCTCCCGTTCTGGCGTCACCGTTCCGACGAAGGCGATGTCGCTTCCGTAATACGCTCGCTCGTCATGCGCCAATTCCACCCGGCGGTGTATGCGCGGGTCGCATGCCAGGGGAAGCGTAGCTACGCGCTTACACCGGAGCGGCACCGACTTTAATATCTCCTGGCTGTCGACGATGAAGACATGATCATACGCCGGCAGGACCGATGCGATAAATCCCTGCCTGCGGGGAGCGAGTAACGTATCATAAAACCAATTTGCGCTCACCGTGCCCAGCTCCCGCCTTAAAGTCTCGAGCGTGCCGGGCAGTATATTCTCCCCGAAGAGGACGAGTAAGATGTCCGGCCTGAAACGCCTGGCCTGTTCAAGAAGCGCGTTGTTTATCTTCCGGTCGACCGTTCCCTTTATCACGGGCATATCATACGGAGACGGCGCGCGCGGGAAAAGGGGCCTTGCTACCGCTTTAAGCGCCGATATGGCCGCGTTCCGCGAGTAGGGCCGCCTGCGAAAATCAAATATCTCCACCTCGTGCCCGAGGCCCTTTAGCGCCCCGGCGCAATAGCCGCCGATGACACCGAGCGTAGCCCTGTCTTCGGGAGTTGCCAGCAAGACCTTCATCTTATTTCCATTTTCTGACGACTTTGGCCGGGATCCCCACGGCAATAGAATAAGGCGGGATACTCTCACTCACGACTGCGCCGGCGCCGATCACTGAATACGTACCGATCGTGACGCCGTCCAGGATGACGGCGTTCGCGCCTATCCATACGTTATCCTCTACCACGATCCCCTTGCCGCGCATGTCGACGCTGAAACGCGGCGTCCCCAGCTTTTCATAGTCATGCTCCGAGGCCACGATCACCGTATGGGCGGCTATGTGAACACCCGAACCGATGCGTATACCGCCATAGCCGTAGAGAATGGAATAATCGTTGACCGAGGAGTGGCTCCCTATCTCGATCGTCCCGCCGTTCGCCTTAAGAAGCGCGTAGGGGTATATGGTAGTGCCATCCCCTATCGTGATCCGCGCGTTCTTTCCATTAGCATAGAGCCGCGCGTAGCGTTCCAGCACCGCGCCGCCGCCGAGCGTGATCCGCCGCGCCCCTCTAAGCTCGCAGAGCGGCGAGATATACGCGCCGTTGGCGAGTCTAGCGCCGCGCGGCGCTGATATCAGCCATTTCGCGAATAGTTTTGCATGCTCCCCGTATTCCCGCATGAACACCACCCTTTCATCATCCCGCCATAATATTCTCAGGCAGGCCCTTTAAGAATGAACGCGCCCTCTCCCTGGCAAAATCATCTAAGCCCCACTGCCATATTATATACGCGTAAACGACAAAGGCGGCGATGAGGCCGCCTATAGTGAGAGGATGCAGGATATACGGGCTGAAGTTCTTAAGCCACCACAATAATAGCCCGCATACGAACACCGGCGCGAAAGAGCGTCGGAATAGTCTTAGATACCAGGCGAAAAGGCCCTCGCCGAATAATACGGCCGCGGCTTTATGAAGGAGCGCTGTATCCAGCAATGCTCGCGCCAGAAAAGCGAGCGCCGCGCCTGTGCCGCCGAACTTCCTGATCAATATATACGCGAGCGGGACATAGAAGATCACTTCGATGATGTGAAATGCGGCGGGGATGTGCGGCTTGCCCACGCCCTGGAGGATGTTCAGGGAAGGCCCCGCCATCGCGTTCACCAAAACAGCTACGGCAAGGATGACGAGAATAGCCGCCGAGCGCTCGGCAAAATCCTCTCCTATCCAAACAGCGAGAAAAGACCTGCCGAAAGTGGCCAGGAAAAGAACGAAGAACGCGTACAGGAAAAGGATGTAGAGGGCGCTCCTGTAATAGAGCTCTCTGCTCGCTTCCTTTTCATGCGCGCTGTCCAGACGGCTGAAAGCCGGAAAGAGGACGGTTGAAAAAGAAGAACGGATGACCGAGAGCCGGTCGGTCAAAGCGAACGGCACGGAATAATAGGTAAGATTGGAGATGGAGCGAAGCGACGCCAGGAATATCTTTTCTATGTTGAGGAATATCGGCGTGGTAACGCTTGATATCGTGACGAATCCGCCGAACCTGAGGAGCTTGACCAGCGCTTTTGGGTCCCAGGCAGGTCTAGCCAGGAACGGAAACAAGTTCTTGGCGCTTATCCAGTAGAGGCAGACGCCGAGCGCCTGGACGGCGACGTTCGCGACAACAACCTCTTTGAGGGAGTACCCCAGCTTAAGCAATATCACGGTAACGCTCACCTGTAAAGAACCGAGCGCTATGCCGATGCGGTTCAGGAGATCGAACCTGCCCGCTGCCTGGATGATCGCGCTCACAGAACCAAGGACCATGGAGATAAAAAATCCGGCGGAGGCCGCTATAAGCGCAAAAAGGCAGACCCCCCGCAGATCCGCCGGTATCTTCAAGATCGTGTCGGTAAAAAAACGCGCCGACGAAATTATCGCCAGCATGCCTATCAGGCCCAAAAAACCATGCGCCGCAAGGCAGGACCAGAAAGTCCTTCTCACCTCGTCCTCCTGGCCGGTGTTAAGGTAGGAAGCGACGTATTTTATCGACGCGGCGCCCAGGCCGAGCTGCAGGAAAGCGAAATATCCGACGACCACGCTCACAAGCGCATAGATCGCATAGAGGTCGACATTGAGCGCGCGCACTATGAAAGGGGTGGCAAAGAAGGCGAGGCCGAACATCCAGGCCTGGCCGATAAAATTCCAGAGTATATTCTTTATGATGCCGTGCGACAGGCGCTCTTTCTTTGCGTCCTTACCGGTCATGGCGCAGCTCCTCTCCTCCCGGCAAGCATCTCCTCAAGCACCACGATTATGGCCGCGAGGAACCAAAACGGCTCCATGATGCGGATGATGACAAAGACGGCCGCGGACGCCGATTGCGCGAGAAGGCCGATGAACCCGGCCATAAAACCCAGGCTGACCGCCCTGGCAAAATTGTTATCTTCTGCCATGCTATAGACACGTTTCGCGGTCCTGAAGACGACTATCAAGATCCAGGCAAAGAAAGTCAAGCCGACCACGCCTGTTTCGTTGAGCACCCTTGTATATTGGTTGTCGATGACAACGCCTGCCGGTACGCCATACCCCAGGATAGGCCTGCTCTTCCATCGCTGAAACCCCACGCCCCATGAATCTATGCGCGCCGCCACGGATTTGTCTACGGAGATCTCATTACCAAACACCCTGTATGTCTTCCAGCGATAAGCGAACGTGTCCTTGACGCGTTTGTGCACCGCGTGCGGCGCCATCAGGGGCAGAAGGACAACGCCGACTATAAGGGCAAGCAAAAGCGGCAGGCGCGCCCTTCGGTCCAGGATGATAAATGTGGCGAGCATGGGAAGGAAGCTAAGCCACCCGCCGCGGGAGAGCGTCAGGAGAAAAGACAGGAAGGCCATGCAGCATAAGACAATAAGCGCTATCGTCTTATGCTCCGTTTCCGGATACAATATGAACGCTATTATGATCGCCGTCATAAGGAGCAGGTAGCCGGCGAACGTGTTCGGCTCTCCTCCCTCCCCCTCAAAAGGCGCGGTTACACGCCCGCCAAGAGGTGTTTGCGTGAGCGCGTATACGCATACCAGAAAACAGGTAAGCAGTAAGAAAGCGACGAACTTTTTCGCCTGTTTCGTCGTCCTTAAATTATTTGAGACCATGAAGAAAAGCAGGAAATATTCCACATACTTGAGCACATAAAAGGCTACATGCGCGGCTTTCAACCGCCCTTCCATGATGCCGATGAAAGAGGAGATGAGGCAGGTGATGATATAAAGGAAGATGGGGATGTTGAGGGGGGTCGTCTTGAGCAGTCCCAGCTCTTTCTTGATCGCCATCTTCGCGATCCAGCCTAAGAATACAACGATCAGAAAAACGTCGTCTGCCCGAACCACGACGGCGCGGCCGGTGACTTCGCCGATGGCGTATTCGGGCGAAAGCAACATCGAAAATATCAATATTATGAGCGCGAGGTCGGTGTTGAAGAAAGATATGCTAAAGACAATGCTCCCGAGGATGAAGATCAGCGGATATTTCACAGGGAGGCCTATAAACGTGGATATGAGCAGGATCGCGAGAAAGGCGAGGATAATGACCACGCCGATTGTAGACTGGCCTTGTCGGTTACGCATCATCTTACGCGACCGTTTCTTTGACCTTGCCTTTTTTTCCTTCCCCTTCCTTTTCGCCGTACCGGTAATGGTAGCGGTAATAAGGATACGTCGTGATGGCCTCCGTCTGGGGTTGTGTATGGTTCAGGACGACGCCGGCGATCTTGGCTCCTGCTGATTCCAGCTGTATCTTGGCGCGTATGAGCGCCTCGCGGCTCGTCCGCCCTATCTCGTATACGAGGACGACAGCGTCCATCTTAGGCGCCAGGATGCTCGCATCGGTGACCGGCAATACGGGCGGAACATCGAATATTATGGCGTCGAACCGGTTCTTGAGCTTTTCGATAAGTATCGACATCTCCTTGGACTTCAATATCTCCGCCGGGTTATAGGAAAGGCGGCCTGAGGGGATGATCCATATATTATCCAGTCCGTGCGTCTTCCTGATATCGTCAAAGCTCATCTCCCCCACCATGACATCCACTATGTTGTAGAGCACGTCCTTGAAGCTCACCGCGCCGGTGACGAACTCGTTCAGGCCCGGCTCGCGCTTTATGCCGAACGCTTTATCAAGGGCAGGCCGCCTCAGGTCGGCTGAGACCAGGAGCGTCTTTAACCCCGCCTGAGCCATTACTATACCAAGATTGGACACGACGTTCGTCTTGCCCTCGCCGGGACCTGAGCTCGTCACAAGGATGGTCTTTCTGGACGGGTCAAGTTTCAAATTGGTGTTTATATTACGGTAGGCCTCGGCCGCCGTGGAGGTCGGCTCGTAATGCGCCACGAGATAGATGGGAGATGCCTCCGCCTCTTTCTTCGCGGCCGACGGCATAAACCTTTCCACTATCATTCCGAGAAGGCCTTTTCTCTTCTGAGTTATGCCCTTGCTGAGCGGCGGGACCAGGCCCAGCACCCTCAATTTCACCACGCGTTCTACGTCGTCGATCGTGCCGATCGATGTATCGAGCGCTTCGAAGATAAAGGCCGACGATACGCCCAGGACGAGCCCCATGAGCAGCCCCACCATGATCCCCATGCCCTTACCGCTCGACACAGGCATGTTCGGCATGAAGGCGGGGTCGATGATGGATACGTCGCCGACCTTCTGCGCCTCGGTGATCCTGGCCTCCTCGAGCTTCTCCTTGAGGAGGGCGTAGAGCTTCCTGTTCACTTCGACCTCCCTGACCAGGCGCGCGTATTCAAGCTGTTTCGATGACAACCCTTTCATCTGCTCGCTGAGTTCCTTGATCTGGGTCCTGAGCTCGATCACCCTGGGGTGTTTCTCGGTATATCTCTGCGTCGCCTCGGCAAGAGCGAATTGCGTATCGATCAACTTCTTTTGGATGGGATCTGCCAACATCACCGTCCTATCCTCTTCGCCGAAGCGCCGCAATTCTTCTTCCGTGACCCTCATCCTGTCTTCGAGCGCGCCGAGCTGTTCTTCGATGAATTTGCGCGTATGGCGGACCTGTTTCGCCTTTTCCGCGAGATTTTCTTCTATATAGACCTCGGCGACCGTATTGGCCAGGTCCATCGCCCTTTTCGGGCTGTCGGCCTTCGTGGAGATCCTGATCATGTTAGTCGCGCCGATCCTCTCGGTCTCGATAGATCCCTGCAGCGCGCTGACGGCCTCATTGACCTTATTCAGCGGCGATGCTTCGGCCACCATGCCCATGCGGATCGCCGTCTTCCGCATCACATTGTAACCCTTGACCGTCTTTGTTTCCGATTCCAGCTCGTCGCCGGCGCTGTAGAGGATCCAATCGGTGAGGAGGCCGGCAACCGTCTTGCGTTCGACGATCTTTACGGTCGTGCTCGATTGGTAGACGACAGGTTCACTGGAGACATAAAAAATGGATCCCAGGGTCACGATGACCGTCACCAGGATGACCGCGGACCTTCTCTTGCGAAGTATGCGCAGGTAATCACTGATATTAAGTTCGTATTTTGCCAAGAGGAGAGCTCCTTTTTATAATGATATAGTTGGAGTATGGCCTTTATAGCATAAAATAGCATATAATATTGTCAATGGCAAGATTTTTATGATAGCCTGGTTCCCGCCCCGGCCGGGAACCATGGTTCCCGGCCGGGGCGGGATTTTAGCCGAAAGATTGACGCTCCACGGTTTTTCTGCTACACTACAAAGAGTAACAATATCCCATGAAAAAGATGATCGAAGCCCAAAACATCACCAAGGATTTTCGCCCTCCTGTTTCTCTGCGTCAGATATTCCGGCCCGGGCCAGGGACCCTGGGGACAACGCGCGCGCTCGACGACATCTCATTCTCGCTCGAGAGCGGAAAACTCCTGTGCGTACTCGGCCCTAACGGCGCCGGCAAGACGACGCTTCTAAAGATAATAGCCGGCCTTATCCTGCCCGACATGGGCGCGCTCACCGTAGACGGGTTGATCCATGAAAGGGATGACGAAAGGATAAGGTCTATGATCGGCCTGTCCTCGTTCCACGAGAAGGGCTTCTATTGGCGGCTTACCGGGCGGCAGAACCTGGAGTTTTTCGCGGCGATGTACGGCCTTGACAGCCGCGCGGCGCGCGAAAGGCTCAAAAAGCTTTTCGGGCTTTTCGGCGTCACATACCAGAACAAACGATTCGACGCCTATTCGGCCGGCATGAAGCAGAAGATCGCTATTATCAGGGCGCTTCTCAACGACCCGCGGCTTTTACTTTTCGACGAACCCACGAAGAGCCTGGACTACGGATCATCGTTTCGCCTGATGCATTTGATCAAAGACACCCTCGTCGGCAAAGAAGGAAAGACCGTCATCTTCACCACGCATCACATGGACGAGGCGGCCGAGTTCGCGCATGTTTTTCTGATCCTGCATAACGGAAGGCTCCTTGACGCGGGTACGATCGACGAGCTGCGGCAGAGAGTAAATAAGCCGGCGGCTTCGCTCGGCGAGATATACGTTTCGCTCACGAGAGATCGGCCATGCTGAGAAAGATCATCGCATTCGTAAAAAAGGACTTTCTGGTAGAATCCAGCTATAGGTTCGCCCTGGCCTTCAATATATTCGGCATCCTGACAAGCCTCCTGGGATATTTCTTCATCGATAAGCTCTTCGGTCACCGCATAGTAAACCAATTGGAGGAGTTCGGGGTTAACTATTTCTCATACGCTCTCCTTAGCACGGCTGTCTTCGGGTATGTCGGCATGGGCTTAAGCTCTTTCTCTGAGCGCATACGTTACGAGCAGGTGGAGGGCACTCTCGAAGCGATCCTGCTGACGCCCACGCGCACAGCCACTCTGCTCACTTCCATGGCGCTGTGGAACATGCTCCTCACGACGGTGAATATAGTGATCTACGCCGTAATAGGATCGTGTGTATTCAAGATCGACTTTACGCGGGCCGATATCCCGGCCACGCTCATGGTCTTTTTCCTGACCATACTGTCGTTCAGCAGCCTGGGGATACTATCCGCGAGCTTCATCATGGTCTTCAAAAGGGGAAATCCGGTCGGTTGGATCATTGGAGGGCTGGAAGGCCTGATAGGCGGCGTTTATTTTCCAGTCGCCGTGCTGCCGGTCTGGCTGCAAGCCCTGGCGCAATTCTTCCCGATCACGCACGCTATCCGGGCCGTTCAATTATCCGTTTACAAAGGCTATTCTATCGCCCACCTGGGGAAGGAGATATGTTTCTTATCCCTTTTTTCGATCGTTCTTCTTCCGCTTAGCTTTTTTGCGTTTAATCACAGCATAAGGAAGGCAAGGATCGACGGGAGCTTGTCACAATATTAGGCTGGGTATTTCTCAAGGACAGCGTACCGCGAAGATTCCGAGTCGTCGCCCATCTCTTTTACTCTAAGGCCCGCCTCGGCCGCTTCAGCCGCCACCTCATCCGTAGTCGGGAAATGGCGCATGAAATGGAACGACGGTAAGAATTCGTCTCCGGGCGAATAGCCGATATTGCCTTTCAGGATCCTGGCTACGCCCCTCCGGAAGCCGGCGAGGCGCTCATTCGCCCTTGCGGGACTATAAAAAAAGTGAACCACCGCAAGGCCGCCGTCCTTAAGGACCTTTCTTATATCCGAGAGCATCTTGACTCTCATCCTCCTGGCTGGAATAGCGCTATACATGTAACATGAAACGATGCAGTAGTCAAAAATATCGCCCCGGACCGGCATATTGAGCATATCGCCTATGCGAAAATCCGCCTGAACGCCTTCCCTGACAGCGGTTTCTTTCGCGGCGTTTATCATGGGTTCGGATGAGTCGACCCCCGTAACATTAAAACCCATCTTCGCAAGAGCGATTGATTCCCTGCCGCCGCCGCATCCAAGCACCAGCATTGATCCATTGCTTATAAAATAGTCTTTAAGCACCTTGTCTTCCCACGGCATGAGGCCTCTTTTTATGAACTTCCAATCGCCGAATACGTCCGTTTTGCCATAAAACTTTCGCGTATAATCAACTATCTCTTCCGGAGTCATGAGAACAGCCAGGAAGGAGCCCATAAAGGACGATATGCGCAGGGCGCACTTCGCGAATGCCTCGACCGCTAAGCTCAGCCCCATGTATAGCCGCGGCACTATCCGCATATGCCGGCCAATCCTTTATTGATGATCTCTTCTAAAAATTTAAAAATGTCCGTCCGCAGGTCTTTTTTTTCGCCTTCGAATTCTTCGTCAATCCGGACTACTATATCCCCTGCCGGCGTCTCACCGTCAAGCAGTTCCCACACCCTCGTCCCCACTTCATCCAGGGGATAGATCATATTGCCCTTCGTGTCCACGATAAGCGCCTCTTCCTCTATGACCCTCCAGGCGATATCACCATTCCTTTTAATGATGCTACGCGATAGATCCATCGATATACCTCCATAGTTCCGGCTCTGCCTTAAAATGGAACTCATAGCACGGCACGCCTGCCGCGAGCGCGTCGAGCGCGGCAAATACGGCGTTGAACGTCCTTATGTCGGCCGGCGGCATAATGACGCTGCGGAATAATTCCTGTACCGCCTCCTTCCTGCTTAGCGCGCGGTGCGCGAACTTGTCATCTTTGCGCAAAAGCATGAGTGCCCTTATCGGCCCTCCGGTATTTTCGGACACTTTTTCGAACTCACCGGCGAACGGCGTCGCGTACGCGTAATACGCATTCCCGGACAGCGCGATAGCCGCCGTCTCATCCGTAAGGATCTTGTCTTCGCCCGACAGCCGCGCCACCGTCGTCTTGCCGCTCTCCGACGGCCCGAAAAAGACATAGGCATGGCCTTTCCTTAAAACAGCCGAGGCGTGCAGAAGAAAGCCCTGCCTTCTTAATAACGTTACGGATGTCAAAAGTCGTAATACATCGGCTATGCCGAATTCGGCGCCGGTGGCAAGGGAAGCCGTGCCCTTTGCCATCTGCATGTCAAGATCGAAAGATGGCGTCCGGGCAAAAAAACGCTCGCCTTGCCATATCGGGACCGCGGAGTGAGACAAACCGTTTTTCTTTTTCCGCCAGGCGAGCACAACATCCATATCCGGCCGTGATGTCGAAAGGAAGAGCTTATAATTTTCCCTAACCCATGCTACCGGAGATCTATCCCGGCATCTTATCCGAAAAATAGCGCCGGCTATGTCAACGCTGGTTTCGTGCCACACGGCTCAATACCCTTTTCGCGTAGATAAATGGCCTGGCCAGTAACGGTAGGGCATATCCAAACGCCAATCCCGCTACGCGGCAAAGCATATTTTCGACGGGTATGTCAATACCGCATCTTTTAACGCTCACTATCTTGCCCGCAAACAGGTCGACGGGCACCGGGGAGTCGAAGCGTAAGGTCGCGTCACCTTTTGTTTTAAGAAAGCGCCGGCCGTCTTTAAGCACCTTTTTAAAAACTCGATGGCACGTAAAACCGCCGTCCACGTTCTTGAACACGGCGATGTCGCCGGCGCAAAGATCATTGAACGAACAGAGGCGCGCCTTAGCCGTCGAACCGGATGAGAAAACAGGGAACATGCTCTTACCGATTATATTTACCGTAAAAAAGGCGCCTATATCGGGGCATTCCCCGGCACAACCGTGTGTCATCGTATCTATTCAGCCCTGTTTTAAGACACCACCCATGAGTTCTTCCCTTTGCCTCTCCCCATCCTCACGGCTTTATTCCCACATGCAACGGTATCGACACGGCAACAGAGCGGGGCGCCAGCCCCGGCCTCCAGCATGCTCATCCCCTTAAGCTCGGGTCTCTTATACGTCTTCTTCTTATTCTTCATGCGCCGCCTCCCCTTTTTGAGACTATCTCATATTCTATCCTCGACATCGTCTCCAATGTCTTATAGCATTTCCTGATATCGTTCGTCTCCAGGTACGCCATCCCGATGCATTTCCTGCAGACGCCCACATACCGGCAAGCCGGACATGACTCGAAATCCCCGTATGTCTTGATCGATCTTAACTCCTCCATGAGCGTGGTGGTATTTTCCCATATTTCCTTAAAATGCCTCTTTTTAACATTTCCCATGGGGATGAAGAGCTGCGGACACGGGTGGACGTCGCCATACGGTGTTATATAACAAGTGGTGAGGCCCGTGCCGCATACCGCTTTTTGAAGCGGATCTCCAGAAAAAGGTTTTTCACGCGCCATCTCATCCGTTATTATCATGGACATAAATTCGTATATGTGCTTTTCGCTGAGCTGGTATTGCTGGGGCGTCTTAGTGCCGTCGTTCTTCGGACAGACCTCGATCGTAAAATCGTAGTCATCGGCCCCCAGGCGGCGCGCAAACCCGGGTATCTCCTCGGCCTGATGAAAATTCGGTTCCATAATAACGGATTTTAAAACTACCCTTAGCCCCTCCCTCTTTAAAATCCCCACGGCCGCTGTGAGTCTTTCGAAAGACCCTTTCTTCCCTGTAATGGCATCATGAACTTTTGCGGTCGAGCCGTATATGCTCATCTCGACCGACTTGGGCATCAATCCTTTCATGCGTCGCGCGATCGCTTCATCTACCAATGTGCCGTTCGTGAAAAGCGTAAGGCAAAAATTCTTCCGCTTCGCATGTTCGGCGACCTCAAAGAAGTGCGGATACGCAAGGATCTCGCCTCCCGAAAGTGTCAGGTACAGCGCGCCCGATTCCGCCAGCTGGTCTATGACGCGCCTTATCTCCGCAAGCGTCATCTCGGTCTTGCCTGCCAAAAAGCCGTCGGAGAGTTCCCGGCAATAACAATGGATGCAGCTGAGGTTACACCTGTGCGTGAGGTCGATATGCACCCAAAGCGGGATCCTCTTCTCTTCCGCCCTGCCTACCAATCTTCTGACAGCCGCTTCGGCGCCCGGGTATATCATGGTTCAGTTATCCGCTTTAAAGGCGAGAGACCGCAGTCCTGTAAGCATGAAATGCGCCTTACTAAGTAATGTTCTATTCATCGCCAGATACAAGAGAACGCACTTGCCTTCCCCCGGAAAATCGTGATTCGATATATACCGAATCATATATCTCTCTAATAATGACGGGCCGCCGGGCCTTAAGCTCTTAAAAAATCCCGAAGGTATGTCCGTATAAAAGGCGCTCTTGGCCAACAAAAGCCCTGTATACAATGGAACAGTAAGCCCCCATCGCCTAGCCGTACCGGCAAGCGCCTCCCATGATATCGCATCTCTATAATGCGCTATGTAAGAATGGATGTCGTATAAAAGGTCTATGCGGGAAAAGCCGTGGCTTAAACCGTGACTGGCAAGCGCAAGGACCATATGCTCAGGATCCATGACGCGCACGTTCGCGCCGGCGGTTCCGCCAAACGGCGCGGAGCCCTCCCATATCTCGCGCATTTCTATGCCGGTCCAGTTCATCTTAAAAAAAGGCGCCGATAAATTGACTATATGCCAGTGCAGGTGCACGGGCGCCGCCAGAAAAGTGTCCTTTTGCCCGTTGAAATACATCTCCGCCTTCCTGCCTCCCTGACCGCCCATGATCGAAGGACTGCCGTTTTTACCCGGATGGCGATAGCCCAGAGATTCGAGTATCCCGTGAGCCCTTTCGACATCTTCCTCGCGCACCAGGATATCGATGTCCGACATCTTCCTTGTGCCCGCCACATGCCGGTATATCGTACGCGCAAAATACGCCCCTTTCAATAAGATCAGGTCGACGTTCGCGCTCCCGAGCGACGAACAGACCCTGTCGAATTCATCCATAATAAAAATATTCCTCAGTGTGTTTATCTGACAGGATTTTTTCAACCTGCGGCGGATATCTTCCGGGACAGCGATCTCGTCAAGGTCTTTTATCTGATTAAAGAGGAGCGTCTCGACTTTTGAATACTCGGCAACCGATAAAAGCTTTTTCCAATTGAGGCATGCGGAGGATATCCGGCCGTATCGCCCGTTAAGGAGGGTCAGGAGGTCCTGTTTCAGCGGAGAAAGGCGCACAGCGTATTACCACCTTCTGCTATGAAGACTGTCGCCTAATAATACGCCTTTTTGCAGAGGATTCATGATCTCGTCGGCAAGCCAATTGGCATCCGAGAGGGGTTTCTTCGGCACGAAGACGACATCCTCCGACTCGAGGACGATATTGTGCTCCGGGAATCCCCTGAGCGCGAGGTTCGCGCTCACCCTGATCACGCGGGGATCGCCTGAGTATACCCCCTTGAGTATGACAATGGTCGAGGCGAGGGAAGAATCGGTGAATCCTTGCGCCATGGCGACCGCCTCAAGAACGGTGGTCGCGCCGCTCAACGTATACACGCCCGGCCATTTCACCTCACCGAGCACGATGACCTTCTTGCTACCCATCCTCTTTATCGATACCGACACCTGCGGATTCTTTACGTATTCCTCGAGCCGTTTGGCTATCTCCTTACCAAGCTGCATTGTAGTTAGCCCCTTTGCCATGACGGAGCCTACCAGGGGGAACGAGATCCTGCCGTCAGGTTGCACGGTAACATTCCCGCTCAAGTCTGGATTTTGCCACACGAATACATGGAGACCATCTCCCGCGCCAAGGAGGTATTCTGCTGAATACCCGCGAGGAACAAATTCCGCCTTTGCCGTAGAGACCTTCCGGTTCCATTTCCAGAAGTTGTATTCTTGCTTCTTGGCGGCTGTCTTCTTTTTTTTGGCCGTCTCCTCGCCCTTTCCGCCACCGACCAGATCGAGGGCCATTTGGAAACGTTTTTCCGCTTCCCCATATTTCCCCTGCCCGTAGAGCTCGTTTCCTTCATCGTAGAGCATTTTTGCCTTCGCCTGCGGTGAGCCGGGAGGCGCGGCTCTATCGTCTACCGGCACGCTGTCGTATATCGGCGCATCTTCGCCTTCTGTGCCCCTGTGCTTTGACTCTGCGTAAGAATACGACGCTGACGCGATCAAAGCGGCTATGACGATGATATTGATAAATGCTTTCATTGTGATAGGGTTATTTTTTATCCGTCGTTATCCGCAATCTCTGCTCAAGCTCCTGCTTAAGCGCCCCGGCTTTCTGTTTATCCGGGCCGCTGTATTCCGATCTTAGCCTGTCGATCTCGCCCTTTAGCGAGGCGATCTGCGCGATCTTGCCCTTAAGCTCCGCTGCCGTTTCGTCGAATGCCCTGGAGGCATCTGCCAGTTTGTCGTTTAACGCAGCCTGCGCTGCGGCGGCCTCCTCAGCCGCTCTCTTCTGCTGGTCCAGCGCTTCCTGGATATTGGCTTTCTCGCTTTTTATCTTATCATACTCCCTGCTCATCGCTTCTACGACATCCTTGGAACCCTCGAGTGTCTTCTTTAACTTCATATGCAGGAGCGCCGAATGAGCGACCAGGAGCACGATGATGACGGCAACAAGGGCAGATCTTATCTTTGCGGGCATACCCTTTCTTTCCGCGCTTACGCGCTAAACTTTTAACTCCTCTTTTACGCAATCTTCGACATAGATGACGGGGTTATCGGCAAGATCGATGAGTTTGGGTTCCTTGAGTTCGTGGCCGGTAGAATCGATGACGATGCTCACGACGGGCCTTAGGGGCTGCTCCGGGTTCTTCTCTACGACTATGCCTATCTCTTTGGTGTTGAGCTGCACCGGTATCCCCACCGGGAAAACGCCGAACTGTTCGATCAACGCCTTCACTATCTTGGGGCCGAATATCTTCTTGTTCTTCACGATCGTGCTCACCGCCTCCAGTGAGGTGTACTTGCGGCGGTAGGGCCGCTGGTGCATCATCGCCTCGTATACATCCGCGAGGCCGACTATCTGGGCATATTCGGTGATCGCGTCATCCTTTAAGCCGCGGGGATACCCTGAGCCGTCCCGCCGCTCGTGCTCTTGCATGACGACTTCGGCGATCCTCGGATTTATATCTTTGACGACGGAGCTCAGGAGTTTGACGCCCTCCTCGGGATGGCGCCGTATCATTTCGTAATCCTCTTTATCGAGCACCGTGGCGGTATCTTCGATCACATGGAGCGACTTGAGTCCTATGTCGTGGACGAACGCCGACGCACCCAGTTCCATCAACTTTGAGCGTTCATACGCCAACCCCGCGCCGATCTCGAGCGAGATAATGCAGACGTTCACCGTATGATAGTAGAGGTGCTCCTCCATGGTCGGATAATCTGTGAGGCAGTCGAGCGGAAGCTCGCGGTCCCCGGATTGCAAAAGGTTTATCACCTTAAGCACGAACGTGTTCACGTCGTTCATGAAATTCGGCTCGTGCGTGAGGTCCGCCGTGTAGATGTAGCGCGCCATCTCCAGGCCTTCGAGATAGAGCTTGTGCAGCTGCGATTCGCTGGCCCTCTCTCCCGGGCGCTTGCTGAGGGCGCCGGCCATGCTCATCCTGCCGGACTGCGGCGCCTTGCCCTCTCCGGCCGTCGGGGGAACAGCCTCATCGCTTCCGCCAGGACCTCCGGACGAGGCTCCGGGAGTACTCTGCTTGGGCTGCTTATCCTTGTCTTCCTGATATTTTTTTATTATTTTTGATATCCTGAACATACGGGGTCGGGTGGCGGCCTTTCTTTAGCCTCTGGATCGCACAGCGTCGAAGTCTTCGCGTATCTCGGCGACGATCCTCGTGTCGACCATCTGCAATTCATTGCTGAAACCGTCGAGAAGCGCAAGGTCGCACATCGTGTTGATGCGGCGAGGCACGCCCTGCGAGTGGATGTATATCTCGCGGTAGGCGTCGTCGGTGAATATCTGCCGCCGGGCGCCGGCCATCGTGAGGCGGTGCTCGATATATTCCTTCGTCTCGCGCTCGTTCAGGCCCATGATATGGTAGCGTACCGCCAGCCGCTGGTCCAGCTGCGGCATGCCGATGATGATATGCTGCAATTCCGGCGAACCAAGGAGGATTATGGTGAGCAAAAACGCGTCGTCGAGCTGGAAGTTCAGGAGAAGCCTCAGCTCCTCGAAAATATCCATGTTCTTGATGGACTGCGCCTCGTCTATGACGAGCACGCAATGTTTTCCGTTTTTATGATTGGTGTAGAGATGATTATGCAGTGAGTGGAAGAGGTCTATCTTGGTCTGCGCCGCAGGCTTGCCGCTCAGCTGGTAGACGATCTCCTGGACGAATTCCAGTCCTGAGAGGCGGGGATCGAAGATATTGACCGCCTGATACCTGTGCTCCTGCTGCAGCTCGTTCCTTAGGACGCGGCTTAAGAGCGTCTTGCCGCACCCGTATTCCCCGGTCAGGACCGCGGCGCCTTTACGTTCGTGTATGACGTAAAGCATGCGCGCGAGCGCTTCTTCATGCTGGTGCGAATGATAGAAGAACTTGGCGTTAGGGGTGTTCTCAAACGGTTTCTCTGTAAGCCCCCAGTATGCCTCGTACATTAAGCGACGATCTCCGTATTTACGTCAAAATATACCACAAAAACGAAAAAAAAGGAAGTTAAAATTTAAAAATTTATCCTTTTATGAATATTATGTTATAAGGCCGGTGGGATTTTTACTTCATTTCGAGTTTTCGGCAAGCACCGCTTCGATCTTTTCAATAAGGACGAGCGGCTTGAAGGGTTTTTTGATGAATGCCTTGATGCCCAATGCATCCATCAGCCTGATCTGCTGCTCGCTGAAGGTATAATAGCCGGTCATAGCGATAAGCGGGATGTCCGAGGTCTCCATTGACTGGGTCAGCCTGTCGGCCAATTGAAAACCGTCCATCCCATCCATTTTGAGGTCGAGCAGCATCAGGTCCGGATCCAGCGAACGCGCGGCGCGCAAGGCGCTGGCGGCATCTTGAAACGACTTTGCCTCATACCCATAAAATTCAAGCAGCTGCCGTATCTCTTCCAAAAATTCCTTGTCATCATCGACGATCATGATCTTTCGTTTCGAGTTATTATTATTGTGGTTCTTCTTGTTTGCCCTGCCCACAAAATCTCCTTTTAGCACAACTATTCTACGAATTCTGAAAAACTTGTCAATTGGCGATTTCTGCTATTTCACGACTTTTTTCTACTTTTGAAAAATAAAACCCCTGCACGCGAAGAATGCGGCAGGGGTTTTCATTTTATGTCCCTCCGGCGCTCCTATTCGTCGCACCTACCTCTAAGGGAAGGGGAATTTTAAGCGGCAGCCCGAACCGACCCTCCCAAGTATGTTTGGTTTTACTTTTAAACATGATTAATGCGCTACCTCTTTCTCAAAGTTAAATGAAGGCATGCGCAGGTGGCCGATCTCCTTCTTCCCCGGACCTCGGCTTAAGACAATAAGCGGGATTTTTTTCTCTAAAAGATATTAGAATCTCAAGGCGGGTATAAAAAACTGCGCTATCTTAAAATATATAATAAGCCCTATTATATCTACGATGCTTGTCGTTATAGGGCCTGCTAAAGCCGCCGGATCAAGGCCTATCTTTTTTGATAATAGCGGTAAGGTCAATCCTGAGAGTATGGCGACGATCACTATCAGGAACATCGTAGAGCCTACAACAATCGCGACAAAAAAATCCCTTTGAAGAAGAAATGCCCTGCCTAACGCGACAACCCCTACCAGCGACGCCATCATTAGCGATGCCGTCATTTCAAGCCTGGCTACTTTCCGGATATTTTTCCAGTTAACATCTCCTGTCGCCAGCCCTCTTATCACGGTTATCGCGGTCTGCGCGCCGGCATTGCCACCTGTGTCAAGAAGCATCGGTATGAAAAAGGCGAGCGCCACAACAGCGCTTAGGGACGCCTCAAAGCTCTTGAGGACAGTCCCTGTAAGAAAATCAAAAATTAACAGCAGAATCAGCCATCCGGCCCTTCGTCTCATCATCTCCCAGACCGTAGCCGTCTGATAACTGATGATTTCGCCGCCGGAAGCGTTCATTTTGCCGATCTCGTATATTTCGGAGGTGTTCTGACGCTGCATCATATCAATAACATCGTCTATAGTTATTATTCCGAGCATCTTTCCCGTCTTGTCAACTACGGGCGCGTCCGACAGATCATATTTTGAAAAACATGCCGCGATCTCTTTTTTATCAATATCGGCTTCTATTTTAATATTATCAACGCCTGACATGATATCCTTCACAGGCGTATCCTGCGGCGCTTTAAGCAGCTCCTGCAAGCTTATTTTGCCCATGACCCGGCGGTCGGAATCCACAACATATACCGAATAGACATCCTTTTCGTAAGCCGATGTAAGTCTTTCCTGTGTCACTAGAAGCGCTTTTCTTGCTGTGATATGCTTATCCACCTCAATAAAATCTGTAGTCATTATGCTGCCGGCGCTTCCATCTTTAAAAGATAAGAGCTTTTTGACGTCGTCTGATTCGCCCGTTTTTAAAAGCTTGAAGAGCTTTGATGTCATTCTGTCCGACATTTTTTTAAACAGGCGCGATCTCTCATCAGAAGCCATATCATTCAATATCGGCGTAATCTCATCGTTATTCAGATTATCCAGAATGAATTTTTGGTCTTCGAAACGCAAATCTTCAAATAATTGTATGGCTTTTTTTAAAGGCATTGCTTTGAAAATGACAAGCTTCTCCTGGGCTTCAAGCAAACGCCATCCGTCCGATAAGTCCACAGGGCTTATATCTTTTAAAATACTCCTGATCCCTGAAAAATCTTTTTTAACCAGGAGGTCGCGGAATCCCGGCAACATCAGGGCAAGGACTTCAAATTTTTTGTTACTGCGTTTTCCATTCATAATATCTTCTTCCTTTACCCGCATATTATACACCATCACACGCATAAGTAAGCCTTTTTTTATGAACCACCTCTCTGAATACAGTAGAGAGGCAAATGCTCTTTGAAATGCGCTGCATTTAGTTCATCGAATTATCGGCCATATGCAATGATTCAAATCTAGCCAATATCTGGCAAATTATCGACCCCTCGGCTTTGCTATGCCTCGACAAGCTCGGCATTCGCCCTGAGCCTGCCGAATGGCTCGGGGTCGTCCTGAGCAAGCTCGTGAATAAAAGCTCGAAGCGCGCCAAAGGACGATTAACTAACAGAGTATCGACTAAGAGTTGTGAAATTCCTCGACGACAAAACGCAACAAAATAGCCGACATTAAAATGTCGGCTACAGTGCGTTGTTCTCTGCCTATCTGATTACGGGCAAAATAATTGGTAGCCCCAACCGGATTTGAACCGGTGTCTTATGGCTGAGAACCATACGTCCTAGGCCGGGCTAGACGATGGGGCCAAAAATTGTGAAACAATTTTTGATGCTGAGGCGGCGTTAAGCGGCCCGACAAATAGGAGGGCCGTAGCCGCCGAAGCACCTAATAGCAACCTGTATTGCTTATCAAAGTCAATTTTTTGCTGCGACTGTACTCTTGTATCTCTAATTCTCGTTTCCTGGCAGCAGATTTCGTTCCTAGTTGTTCACAATAGACCAATTCCACCGGATGTCTAAATCGCGTAAATCTGCAACCCTGCCCTTTGTTATGCGTCGCAACTCGCTTGCTTACATCGTTAGATATACCGGTATAGAACTTGCCGTCGGCGCATTTTACAATATAGACTGACCAGGGCCTACTATTCATGCTAGAGAGTCACTTGGCTGATTAGGTCCTTCGCTTCGCCTGAAATCCTCCTATTCGTCGGATTTCATGGCTCGTTCAGGATCAAATTTTCTTCGAAAATTTGGTGCGGAGAGGGGGATTTGAACCCCCATGGGTTGCCCCACATGCCCCTCAAACATGCGTGTCTGCCAGTTCCACCATCTCCGCAAGATCATCAAAGATCGGAATATCATTTAATGCCGCGTAACTTCCAGAAGATATTCCTTCTTCCGGGAGTCGCCACGGCAAGCAACATCTCATGCACCGCCTGAAGCCACTCCATCTTCTTCTTGGGCGGCACCTTTATGGAGCGCTCGATCTTTTCTTTGTCCGTCTCCCATCCAAATTTCATCGGCCTCGCCTCTTGATCCTGTCGATCTCTTTAAGCACGTTTATGTCCAGCCGGTCCACCGGTCGGCCGGCAGCCCTCTTCATCTTCATGAGCTTCTTTATCGATATGACAGGCACAGCAAACTCGCCGACCTTGACGCGCACCTTGTCTTTCGCGGCTCCAGCATACTGAACCGGAGAATCCACAATAATATCAACTTCCTTCAGATCTTCTTCCTTGTAGAAGTTAAATGCCTTCATGTGCTTATTTTTTATCCAATCCGCCCTTGTTTTTTTATCGGCGATATCGATCGGAGCTACGGGTTGTTTTACCCGATACCCTTGAGATACAAGGATATTTACGATCTTTTTCAGATTACCATCAGTCATCTCGACGAGAATGTCCATATCATGTGTGGCGCGCTCGCCGCCGAGCAAATTAAAAGCTATGCCCCCAACAAGCACATAACGAACCTTCTGCCTCTGAAATTCCTTGAGTATCTCTCCGTAGAGTATCATGCGCCCCCTGAGGGTATTACATTATAGCTAAACTCGCTGCAAAATCAAGTGTTGTGTACTGTTAAGAAGGTCCTTCGGACGCTCCTGTTCGTCGCGTCCTCAGGATCAATTTTGCCCAACTTATTATCCGGCAAAATTGGCTGACGGGCTAGGATTTGAACCTAGACAAACAGATCCAGAGTCTGTTGTGCTACCGTTACACTACCCGTCAAAATTTTGATGCCGCCTATTATACTACACCCTGCTGCTCCTTGCCACGTTCTTTCATCACATATGGTGGTTGGCCGGATCGGTGGGGCACGCCGGTTCGGCGTCCACCGCAGGGACCTCATACGCCGCCCCGCTCTTGGGGCAGACCGGCCATCTCTTCAGGTAATTGTCGACGAGATCAGCTGTTGTCGGCGTATCGGTGCCGGTCTTTTCGTGGACGATCGCCCAGACCTGAACGGCGCCGCGGATCTGCTTCAGGTTCTCTATGCAAACCGTCTTCTGGGTAATGGTCCGCGTATTCACGTAGTTGGGGATGGCTATCGCCGCCAATACTGCGATGACCGCGATCACTATCATGATCTCCAGAAGCGTAAAGCCGGGACGCCTCCCCACTATTTTACCTCGCCCTTCCTCATATCTTCGATCTCTCTTCTTAGCCTGTCCAGCTCCCTGTCTTTTTCGTCCACCAGCTCGCCGAGCTTTTCTATCACGGCATCCTTCTGCTTGATAAGGTTGTCAACCGCGACGGTCCCGTTCTCTATCAGTTTTATCGTCTCATAGTTCATGTAAAAGCTGGCGCCGAAAAGAGCGACTATGATGGCGACCAGGCTTACAAGCATTATCCTGACCTTTTTCGCTTCCATGCCCTGCCCCTCCGTTATCTTTCTATTTTGCTGTCTACCTTTTCAGCGCTTTTTAGACGCGTCCACCTTGGCCCAGGTATCTTTCAGCGAAACGGTCCGGTTAAAGACCTTCTTCCCCGCGCCTGAAGCGGCCGGATCAAGGTAAAAATAACCCAGCCTCTCGAATTGGTAGCGGCTCCCGGGCACGGCGTTCTTGAGCGACGGTTCCAATTTGCAGGATGGCAGGACCTCGAGCGATCCGGGGTTCAGGTTGGCGCGGAAGTCAGCGCCTTCAGGCACATCCTCCGGATCCCTCTTCGTAAAAAGCAGGTCGTAGAGCCGCACCTCAGCATCGATCGCGTGAGGCGCCGAGACCCAATGAAGCGTAGCCTTCACCTTTCGCCCGTCGGGCGCGTCCCCGCCGCGCGTGGCCGGGTCATAGATGCAGCGGACCTCCGTCACTTCGCCGGTCTTCGGGTCCTTTACCGCCTCAACGCATTTCACGAAATAGGCATAGCGCAGGCGCACCTCTTTCCCGGGCGCCAACCGGAAGAATTTCGGCGGAGGCTCCTCGCGGAAATCGTCTTTTTCTATGTAGAGCTCGCGCGAGAACGGCACCTTCCTTGTTCCCATCGCGGCATCCTCGGGATTATTCACGGCATCGAGCTCTTCAGTCTTTCCTTCGGGGTAATTCGTGATGACGACTTTAAGCGGCCGCAGCACAGCCATGGCGCGCGGGGCCGTCCTGTTGAGCTCCCCGCGCACGGAGTTCTCGAGCACGTTGACATCGACGATGGAGTTCATCTTCGCGACGCCTATCTCATCGCAGAAACCGCGTATCGACGAAGCCGTATATCCGCGCCGTCTCAGGCCCGACAGCGTCGGCATCCTCGGGTCGTCCCACCCGCTCACGCGCTCCTCCCTGACGAGCTGGAGCAGTTTGCGCTTGCTTAGAACGGTATTGCCCAGGTTGAGCCGCGCGAATTCTATCTGCTGAGGGTGGTGGGCGCCGAGCGCGTCGAGTATCCAGTCATAAAGCGGCCTGTTGTTCTCGAACTCGAGGGTACAGATCGAATGGGTGATATGTTCGATCGAATCCGAAAGGCAATGCGCGAAGTCGTACATCGGGTAGATGCACCATTTATCGCCGGTGCGGTGGTGATGCTCCCTCTTTATCCGGTAGAGAACGGGATCGCGCATTATGATGTTGGGATGCGCCATGTCTATCTTCGCCCTTAACGTGCGCGAGCCGTCCTCGAACTCGCCTTTGCGCATCCGCTCGAACAGATCGATGCTCTCTTCGACAGGCCGGCCGCGGTTCGGGCTGTCCTTGCCCGGCTGGGTGAGGGTCCCCCGATAATCGCGCACCTGGTCGGCGTCCAGGTCGCAGACATAGGCCTTGCCCTTCCTGATCAGGTCGACCGCATATCCGTAAAGCTTATCGAAATAATCCGAGGCGTAGTAGAGGCGGCCGCCCCAGTCGAACCCGAGCCACCTGACATCCTCGATGATGGCGTTGACATACTCCATCTCCTCTTTTTCCGGGTTCGTATCGTCCATCCGGAGATTGCACAGGCCCTTGTAGTCGCGGGCTATGCCGAAGCTCAGGCAGATCGCCTTGGCGTGGCCTATGTGGAGATAGCCGTTCGGCTCCGGCGGGAAACGCGTGTGGACCTTGCCGTGGAACCTGTTCGTCCGCAGGTGTTCGTCTATTATCTCGCGTATGAAATTTGTCGTGGCCGTCTTTTCCATGGCATCAAGCGGATGCTTTTCGCATCCGTTCAAGCACCTTCTCTTTTCCCAGCGCTTCCATCATCTCGAAGAGCCCGGCGCCGGATGTCTTGCCGCTTATCGCCATGCGCGTAGGGTGTATGACCTGGCCCGCTTTCAAGCCCTTATCTTCCGCCAGTTTGCGGCACGCCTCTTCTGCCGCGGCAGCCGAGAGGCCGTCCATCTTTTCAAGGCGCGAGGCAAAATCGCGCAGTACCTCTTTGCTTTCGGATGGCCTGAGGTATTTTTCCCTCCCCTTCTCCTCCACGGAATAATCGTCGCCGAAGAAATGGTCGGTGAGCTGCACAAATTCGGCAAGCGTCTTGACCCGCATCTTATACAGGTCGATGACCTTAAGCAACAGGCCGTCCTGCGGGACGGGCTTACCCATGCCGGCCATCTGCTGTTTTATGAGCGGCAACAACTCTGCGCCCTGTTTGGCCATGATGTACTCGCCGTTCATCCACCGGAGTTTCTGGATGTCGAACTTTGCCTGGACACCGGTCATCCCCTTCATATCGAATATCCTGACGGCCTCTTCCAGCGGGATGATCTCGCGGTCGCCGCCCGGCGACCAGCCGAGGAGGAGCAAATAGTTGACCAGCGCCCCGGGCAGAAACCCATCGCGTTTATATTCCTCGACGGAAACGCCGCCGTGCCTTTTGGAGAGCTTCGCGCCGTCCTGTCCCATGATGAGCGGCATGTGGCCGAATTTCGGCGGCATGAGGCCCAGGGCTTCGTAGAAGAGGATCTGCTTCGGCGTGTTGGATACGTGGTCATCGCCCCTTATGATGTGCGTTATCTTCAGGAAGGCGTCGTCTATGACGCAGGAAAAATTATACGTGGGCGAGCCGTCTGACTTTATCATGACCTGGTCCTTGATGTCATCTGTGTTGAAGGCGATCTTCCCGTGTATCATATCATCCACTTCTATCGCCCGGCCCTTCTCCACTTTGAATATGCACGCCTCTCCCTCACGATAGGCCTTACCTGCCTTGAGGAGGTCTTCGGCAGCCTTGCGGTAGACGTCGAAGCGCTTCGACTGGTGGACAGGCTCCTCGTCCCAGTCGATGCCGAGCCACTTAAGGTCCGTCAATATTTCGCCGAGGAACCGCTGCTCGGAGCGGGCCATGTCCGTGTCCTCGATGCGCAAGAGAAAGGAGCCGCCGTAATGGCGGGCGTAGACCCAGTTGAAGAGCGCGGTCCTGGCGCTGCCTATGTGCAGATACCCTGTCGGGCTTGGCGCGAATCTTACTCGTATCATATGTGTTGGATTATGCTACCGGCTGCTGGCGAAGCCTTTTTCAAGCGCGCGCTTATTGAGTTCCAAAAAGCCCTTTTTGTCGCCCATCATGTCCTTTAAAGCGCCCGCCACTGTCCTCAACGGGAATATCTTCGTCTTCTTTAGGAGCGCGCCAAGCGCGATCATGTTGGCGCACCGCGCGTTGCCGAGCTTCGATGCCATATCGGTGAACGGGATGTTCATCATGGTAACGCCCTTGCGCTTAGGTATCTCGTGTATAAGTGATCTGTTCGCTACTACTATACCGCCCTCCTTCACCATGGGCCCATACTTGGAAAGGGACTGTTGGTTCATGGCGACGAGTATGTCGGGCCTTGTGACGATGGGGCTCGCGATCTCCTTATCCGAAATCTTCGTCATCGAATAGGCGGTGCCTCCGCGCACTTCGGCGCCGTAGGACGGCATCCATGTGACGTTCCTCCCCGCAAGAAGGCCCGCATGCGTCATGAGCTTTCCCATGAACATTATGCCCTGGCCGCCGAACCCGGCGAAGAATATCTCTGTGGTCTTTGCGCTCATCTTTTTCTTGGCCATTTTTACTACCAGCTCTTTATGGTGCCGATTGGATAGAAGGTCGAGACCTCGTTCTTTATCCTGTCTGCCGCCTGGATCGGCGTCATGCCCCAGTAGGTCGGGCACATCGAAAGGACCTCGACGATCGAAAACCCCTTCTTCTCTATCTGCGTCCTGAACGCCTTTTTGATGGAGCGCTTCGCCCTAAGTATCTCCTGCGCGTTATGGACGGAGACGCGCTCCGCATGCCTCACGCCCGGCAGGACCGCGAGCATCTCCAGTATCTTCAGGGGATAGCCGTCGCGCCTGATGTTGCGGCCCATTATCGAGGTGTCGGTCTTCTGCCCCGCCAGGGTGGTTGGGGCAAGCTGGCCGCCGGTCATGCCGTAGACGCCGTTATTGACGAATATCGTCGTG
>JAFGJL010000008.1 GCA_016929115.1 Candidatus Omnitrophota bacterium
GAACGTCGCCTTCAATACCTTGTCGTTCTCGTCCCAGATGCAATTGAGGAAACCGATCTCGCCGATCTTGCCGGCCGGCAGGCCCTGCTTCGCCATCACGTCTCGCCGCGCCGCCGTTATCTTGCGCAGGGCGGCATTGACGTCTTCTACGCCCCCGCCCTTCGTGTTACGCAGGAACATGACGCCCAGCATCAGTTCAAGCTGTGCCTGCCTGACCAGGGCCCTGTCCTCATTGGCCAGCGGCTTCCATATGGAGACGGGCGCCAGCTTTTCATCCTGCGCTGCCGCCGATACCGGCGCCAGGTCGCAATAGCTCAAAATAAGTGAGACCGCGATAAATGGCGCGAGGATCCTTTTAACGATATTTAGTTTACCATACCGGAACATGTGCTGCCACCTCTTTTCTTAAAGGTAACACCTACGCGGTGGAACTGCGGTTCCACCGCGTAGGTGGATACATTACAGCGATATGAGCGCCTGCTTGACAGCCTTGTAGGCCTCGACCGCCGTCGATGTGTCTATCGGCTGCATCACCGGCAGTATCTCCATTATCCTATTGGCGAGCATCGCGCCTATGTCCTCGACGCTCACCGGCTTACCGATGATCTTTGACAGCGTATCGCTGATATCTTCAGGTTTGAAGTCGTATGCGATCTTGAGCGAGAGGTCGAAGAGACGCAAGATCTGTATGTAATGGGAGTTTAGGTCCTTGCTCTGGGCGTTGACGCTTAGGAGCACCCCCAGCTTATCGACGATCTCTTTCTTATCCTTGATGGCGGCGTATGTCTTGGAGCTTAGCTGCGTGACGATGTTGCGGACCTTGAGCCCTTTGGCCTCCGCCTTCTGCGCCGCGTCCGCTATCGCGCCCGTAAGCGCCTCGCCCCTGCCCCTCACTACGATAACGCCGACGGCTTCGCCGCTGCGGTCCGCCAGTTTCGGCAGCTCTATGATGGCGGAGTTGGCCGCGCCGGCATAGAGGTTGTCGTCGACCGCGATGATGACGACGCCTTTCTTGAACTGCGCGTCCGTCGCGCGCCGCACGGTTATCTTGGAGAGCGTCTCGGCAAGCTCGTTCTTCTCTGTCACTATCTGTGATTCGATATCGCCGGCGGCCTCTCCCATCACCGCGCTGACGCCCGGCGTCTTGCGCAGGGCCTTCGCCACCGCCTCATCAGGCGTGGGCCTCTCCACCTTGCTGAAGTCCCTTATGATCTGCGGCAGTATCTTTGTCCTGAACTCTACTATCGCGTCCGCGCGCGCCTGTGTGCTCGCTTCCGCGTAGATCCTGAACTCGGGCATATTGCCCGAAGGCCTCAGGTGGACGATATCACCGTTCGAGAAGTATATCCTGACGCCGTCAAGATAATTTATCCTGGCGATCGCTTCAAAGCCGTGCTGGGATTTGAAATACTTCGACAACCTTGTCTGTGTATCGCGCATGAAGCGCTCCAGTTCCGCGTTGGAAGAAAGAGCGGCTTCCTTACCGTCCTTGCGTATAACCTTGCCGGCGGCGAAATCGACCGCCTCGATCGTCTTATCCCTGGGAGAGATGTTCTGGATGATCGTTTTGCCGATGGCCGAAGTGTAGTTCTCGCATCCAGGCGTCGTATCGTCTATGACAGCGGCGTTCGTATGCCTGTTGAAGAGCTTAAAAAGCTCTGAAACCGGCACCTCTTTCTCCTTAGAAAGGGCGAGCGACGAGATGAGCGGAAGCGCCGCGTCCCTCGTAGGAAGGCCCGCGAGCGTCTTGCCATTAACGCTCCATGTATTGCCGATATGCAGGTACCCGCCGTTCGCCTCGTAGCCGGCAGCCCGCGCATCGGGCCTTTCGGCCAGTTCGTCGAGCATCGCCTTATTGATGTAGGGCGAGCCGACCTGCGTCAGTTTAGTCCTTATTCCCATGTCCTTGAGCATGTCCACCGCTGCGCTGTTGCATGTGACGGGCAATGCCACGAACGACGGCTTAAGGAACATGGACGTCAGCACGCCCAGCTTGTCGCCGGGCAGGAATTCGCCGTTCTCGTCGCAGAAGACCGGCCTGTCCGAATCACCGTCGGTCGTTATAACGGCCGTCGGCTTATGCCCGTACTTCTGCTCATACGCCTTTGCCATGCCGCGCAGCTCGTCCCTCACCTTCTGCGTCATCTTCTCTGTATCAACGGGATAGAACGTCTGCGTCTCGTCAAGCCGGCCTACACGCTCCACTTTGGCGCCGAGCGCTTCAAAGATCTCCGGCAGTATCTCTCTTCCCACGGCGGTCTGCTGGTAGAATACTATCTCCTGGCCTGCCAGTATATCGCCGAAAACGTCCTTATACCTTTGTATATAAAGAGCGCGCGCCTGTGCATCCAGGCTCTTGAGATCGATATCGGCAGCCGACAACAGCCCTCTCTGTGACGGCGTAAGCTCTTCTTCCTTTTTAAAGTAACCGTTATCGTCAAAAAGGGATCCGGCCAGGCTTTGCGCGTATAACTGCTCCCTGACCTTTGCCACGCTCGCCATTATCGGTTTTTCTTCCTCTTTCAATATCTCGCCGTTCGGCCTGTTGAACTTGATACCGTTCATCCCGTAGGCGATATGGCTCCCCGTGACCATTATGCTCGCGCGGCCCTGCTGCATGCCGTAGTAGGTTACTGTGGGCGTCGGGACCATGCCGCACCAGTCGATCTTGCAACCGCTGTCTATGATAGCCAGAGCGACCGCTCTCGGTATCCTGTCTATCCTTGAGGTGGGCCTGAAATCCGCGGCAAGCGAAATGGTATCGCCGCGGGCTATCCCGCCCTTTTCCTTGCCCAGGCCGAAGAGATAATCGATAAAACCGCGCGTGTTGATATAGACCTCACTGTCGCGCAGGTTCGCGTCGAAGTCCCTCAATCCGCTAGTCCCGAATTTTAACGGCGCGAACCTCGCAAGGGCCCTTTCCGCTTTTGCCATCTCACGCATCTTGCTGACAAGCGGGTTGCCAAATTTCGCGTTTATCTCTTTTTCTATATCGAAGAGCGGCACTTCCCGCTGACGGGCGATTACCTGCTGTTCCTTGAAAGACCGCGGGTTACCAAAGACCGCCTTGTCATATACGCCGTTACTGCCCACGTTCAATCTCGGGATGTTCGCCGCCTCGTCCTCTTTCATATATCTGGCCAATTGGCCGTTCACAAGCTTGAGGTCATAGCTCGGCGCCTGCCAATCCTCGATCCCTACCGCTATGTTCCTGGCGTTCTTCGCCATGCTCGTGTGCGTCCATTCCGTTTCTATATTCAGCGCATCTTTCACCGATTTATAGGAGAACGCGTTATCGCCCATCGTAAGGCCCAGGACCGTGGAGCCGAAAACGACAGAGCCCTTTCCTATCGTGGCGTTGCCGAGGCGGGAATTGACCAGGACCGCGCCCTTTATATCGCATTTTCCGTATAGCTTGGTGTTTACCAATACGCTGTTGCGCACGCTGCCGTCCTTCGGATAGATGCAATCGCCTACGGTGCGGTTGCCGAATCCGTCCGGCTTTACGTCATCTATCATCGCGAGCTCCCTGGCGAACTCTCCCTCGGCCGTGTTCTCAGAGACCTGGCAGAGGGCGTTGCGGGCGGCCGCGAGCGAGCCGATGTCGCCCCAATAAAGGTATTCGCCGAAGTCCACGACCTTTATCCTGAGCGGATGGCCGGTCCTGCCCTCGACCTGCGCCTTCAACTGCTGGCAAAGCTCGTAGAAGTTCGGGCACTGCTCGAGGACCTTGGCGATGCCGGGATCGCGCGCCTTCTCCGCTTCCCAGGCGGCCCTGTCCATAGTCAATGCCTCTATAAGGTATCCGTCAACGTCGAGCCACTTGTCTTTCGGAACGCTCGCGAAGACCTTCTGCGCTTCCTCTATAAATACATAAGAGAATGCCGGGCTGCCTATGTGGGTCATCGCCTTTGGCTTGGCGGCCCCCTCAATGCCCAGTCTCTTCAGTAACTCCGCCTTGGGCCTTCTGCGCGCCCAGCCGGTAAGGTTACCTTGCGCGTCAGCCGTCAGCCATTCCTTGTTCTCCGCGAGGTAATCCGTGACGCTCTTCATCGAACCGAAACGCACTATGTCGGCGTCCTTAAGGTCCATCTTCATACCGGCCATGACGTTGGCCGCTATCTGTGGCTCGTCACCCCACTTCCACGCGATGCCGCGGAAGCCCATGCGCTTCAGGTGATAGCCGACGAGGTTCCACGCATAGAGCGACGATGCGGCTCCGGACATCCAGCCGCTGCCCTTATCCGTCCTTATGAGCATCGGGAAGAACGGCTTTATGCCCGCCTCCGCCTGGGTGAACGGGCTGAAACGCGTGCCCTGCCCCGGCATCATGATGCCCAGGCTGACCGAATCCCTGTCAAAAGGATGTTCCTCTTCCCATTTCTTCATCGCATCGAGAAGGCCGAGCCACTGCCCGCGCCTTTTGACCTCTTCATGGGCCATGATGCGGAAATCGCCGTCCTGCCTGAAGATCCTCGGCCCGACGCCTTCCAGCGCCTTAGACACTACGGGCGCGTCGGCCTCGTTCGTGATGGCGATGATCTCCTTGGCGCCCTCGGACGCTTCGACGACATGCTTCAGGTCGGACACATTGTCTCTTTTCACGGCGACACCTTCCTCCTGTTGAGCAATTATACGCCGCTGTTCTTCTATTAGTCCAGACAATTTTGCGGCTATATCCCTGACGTTGCAACCTGCAAGGCTGTTCACGAATTCCTCCTGCGCGTCGCCTATCGGCCTGCCGGAATCCGCCCAGTTCTTCCACATCCTGTACTCGGCCGTGTTCCTTATCCTCTCCCGCGCGGCGGCGTTCATTGCTTCGACATTGAAGATATCCAGGTGCGCCAGCTCGTGCCTGGCGATCGTCCGGCGCTCGGCCTCTGCCAGGCTGGCATAGACATCCGCGTCAAGATGGCCCTGAAGCGCCGCGTGCTTCATGGTGGCGCCGCCCCTTCCGGGATGGACATGCAGGTTGACGGGTATTATGGCGCCTTCTCCCAGTTTTTGGGCCTCGGCGTTGTGACGGCCTATTTTCTGCAACAATCCCTTATGGGCCACAAAAAAGAAATTTCGGCCGTCGACCTTCATCTCGTGCATGTCAAACGTGCCGTCCGCAAAGCTCTTGTAGAGTAGGACGTCGACCGCTTTCGCCTGCTCGAGCGTCAGGCCCGTATACGGCCCGACCGCCTGCGTGCCCGGCGTCTTCTCCGCGCCGTTAGCCAGCCGCTGCCGTTCCTCGAACCCGGCCTGCTGCTCGTCCAGCCGCGCGGCGGCGGCCGTGAGAGTCTTCAGCACTATCCAGTCAGGTATATTGCGGAACTTCCTCATGCTGGCTCTAAGCTGGTCCAATGTTTCGCTGCGTATCGTCGCGAACGCCACGCCGGTCCCGGTGAACTTCTCGAGGATCATGTCGATGTATGTCTTCGGATAATTCGCCAAAAAGTCGTTCACTCTCGACTCGAGGCCTCTTTCCGTGGGGCCGTATGTGCCGACATCTTCGCTCAGTTTCTTGAGGTTAGCCTCCCCGAGCCGCAGGATGGATGAGATCACGTACGGAGCGAGCAACCCCTTGGCGGCGGGTTCGGCGGCCGCGGCCGTAGCGCCGACAAGGATATCCTCGAAGGATGTCCTCTGGTTCGTCAGTATCTGTATGTACGGCGTCGGCACATCCTTGGTGATGGAGGGGCACACTATCATGTAGGAGATACCCTGCTTTTCCAGGAGCTTCGCCATCCCCTCCGAGTGGAAACCGCCCGTGACCAGTACCGCGAACTTCGCGCCCTCCTTCTTCATGCCTTGGATCGTGTTGTCGACGAGCGACTCGTTGCGCTTTATCGCTATTGAATAGAAGTCCTCCAGCCTGGGGATGCTCTTGGCCACGGCCTCGCTCGGCTCTTCGACGGTGTAGGCGAAGCCGTAACGCGCGGTCTGTTTACGGATGAAGTCGGCGAAGACCCGCGGCTCGAACTCCTCCTTGTGCGTCTCGTAATAGTCGTAATCGTCGTTCAGGAGTTTTATGTTGATGAGGTTCAGGATGACGTCGGCATGGTGGGAGAGGCGGTCGAGCGTCCTCTGGTCGTCGTTCTGGAAGAGCTTATCCTTTATGGCGCGCTCGATCTGTTTTATATCGGAGAAGAGCTTCTCGTTCTCTATCTTGGCGTAGACGGCGTTGTAGATGATGTAATTGGCCAGGTTCGGGAACCTCTTCGAAACGTCTACCCCCTCTTTGGCCGCCCGTTTCTTCAGGTAGTCGTAAAATTCCGCGGGCGAGATCTTGCCCACCTTGAAAGAGAGCGACTGTGTCACTAGCTCCGTGAGCGCGTCCTTCGAGGACTTCCTGCTCAGCTCGTCTATGAGGACGCTCCGCTCCTTGTCGACGACCTTGAAGTCGATCTTCTTCTCGTACATCAGGGTGGAGACAAGCTTGAAGAAGTTGTCGTAATCGCGGATATTTATCCTTAGCTTCTCGCACATCGAGTTGAGGAACCTTATGTACTCGTTGAACGGCAGCTTCTTAGTCTCGTAATCCTGTATCCTGGCGTCCATGGCCTTTAGGTCATCGCTGTATATGTAGCCCTTGAGGCGGTTCAGGGCGGTCTTTATGTCGTTGTAATATTTTTCGGTGGCTTCCTTGAGGGGATAGCTGGAGGTAAAGGCGTTCAGGTTCTTGATGTAGTACTCGCGCGTCTCCGCTCCGAAAAGCCTGAAGTCATAATCGGAAGTGATGGAGAGGAATTCGGGGCCGGTGATCTCGCCCTTCTTCATGAAGTAGGCCGCCACCTCTTTCCTCACGTCCTCATCTGGGAAGGCCTTGAACCAGGATGTGTCTATGATGCCGTCCGCGCCCTCGACCGCTACGAATGACAGCTTGTCATTCTTGATGAGGGACTCGAGTATCTTGACGATGTTGGACTGGGCTTCGTAATTGCAGTGCGCGTCCTGGATGTTTATTATGAAACGGGGGTCCTTGCCGACAAATCTTGACTTGACGATGCCGACTTCCCTCGGTATGACGATCTTGTCGGGCGTGACAATGGCGCTTTGCTGTTCCGGAGCAGGGGGTGTCTTCTCTTGAGGCACGGCCATCGCGACGTTCGTGATGAGGAACGTGCCCATTAAAAGAAAAGAGATGCTTTTGAGGAAAAAATTTCCCCGTGAGATTTTTTGGAACATACGGAATTCTCCTTTGTTATTGTTTAAGAAATCTAGCTTTTATTACGACTTATTAAATATACACTATTATAAGCATCTAGTCAACATTAAATAGCTACAATTTTGATTACCTAACACTACGCTGCGGTGCTCAGTGCTTTCACGGCGTTCCTATAGGACTCTATCTCGATACCATAGTCTATAGGTAAGGACCGCGGCAGGAATTTGAATATACCCTTCGCCTTATCGTATGAAACGTCCGGTATCCTGACGTCTTCAAGGGTCATGCCCGGCTCTTTCAGCTTTGTGACCAGGGCTATCAGTGTCTGGTAAGTGTTGAGCGCGGCATAGACTTCTATCCCGTTCACCTTGACAAGCGGTATCTCCAGGAACCTGCCAGCCGCCGGCTTTTCGCCCGCTTTAAGGAGCTCGCCTTCTGCCGCCCTGATACCTATATTGGCAAGCTCGATGGCTGCTCCGCTATCCAGAGAGACCTGCGCCTTTATCCCCTCTACCAGGCTCTGGTACGAAGCAAAGTCCTTCTTATTGATAAATCGTATCGTGCCCATGTCTTTTGTATAACCGCATGCTTTCATAAAGTCCTGAGCCGCCTCAAGTGTCTTCAGCCTCTCTCCGTATATGAATACATTCGCGATGCCCTTCTCCTGGGCCTTCGCCATATTGTCGAACGTGAATGGGTCGTTCTCGGCGACCGTCTCTGTCGTGGCAATGACCATGTTCCTCGCGTACGACGCCGGCATCGGCATATTGTTGTAGGCCTGCCCTATCTCTTTCTTCCTGGCGTCCACAAGCACCCTCGCCCTATCCATGTAGCGCGCGTTATCCTGCGTGAGGGCAAGCTTGACGTCAGCGTCTATGTCGGCCTTGCCGATCTTTTCGAGGTTGGCGGCTACAGCCTTCAAAATAGCGACGAGCTCCTGCCTGGTCTTGTCCTTTATCGAGCATTCGTTGATATGCCATAAGAATTTCGCCTGCGCTTCTTTCGCGATGGAACTCACCATCTCCTTCAACCCGGCCGACCGCATATCGTCAAGCTTTACACTACCGTCTATCCATATCCCGGCCGTCTTCTCGCCGCCGACAAGACCGGTGAACGCGTCGCTGTCAGGCGCCGTAACTATGCGGAGATCCTGGCCGAGCGTTTCCTTGAGGGCTGCGATGACAGCGTCGGAAGAATAGCTCGGCATGCCGATCACGACGGACGGGAGCGCCGGCCTCTTCTTCAAAAGCTCTTCCCTCATGGCGCGCGCCGCCCTGACCCTCGCCAGGTCGGTCAGTTTCGCGATGGCTTCGTCCGTTATCTCGCTTGCGTCCTTCGCGTGGATGACGGTACTCCATGCCTCTTCGGAGCCTCTAAGGGCGTCTATCACACGCTGCGCGTCTTTCCGCTGCTCCTCGCTAAGGAGGCCCTTCGCTTCCGCGAATATCTTTTCGGCCTCACCGGAAGTCCTCGATGTAAATATCCCGCTCATGGCGCTTTCGGCGGCTTTTCTGCCTCCTTTGGGCAATACAGGTATGAATGCGGTAAGCCCGTCGACATGCGAGCTGAAGAGTTCGTGGTACGATATCTGCCGGAACGCGGTCTCCGATATGGCGGCAAGTTCTATCATCGCGGCATTGTCATGGCCGATGTCGTGTCTCAGAGCCTGCCAAAGACTGAATTCGGGATGGACGGTGCGGACGGCTTTAACGACAGCTTTGACTCGCATAAAGCTTGTGACCGCGAACATGAGCGCTATGATAGCCGACATGACGCCGCATCCCGCCGCAAAATAGGAAAGCTCGCTCCAGTGCGCGGCCGTGTAATGGGATATGAAGCCAAAAGCTGCTGCCGGCAAGGCGACCCAGTCAATGCCTCCGCCGAGCCCTAAGAGAGACCAACCGGAAAGGGCCTTGAACGCGTGCGGTTCTTGCTGGTCCGCCGCCCCTGCCTCGGCCGTGTCAACAGGAAGACTGACCGGCCTGGCCGCCTCATAGGTGATCTGTTTGATACGGACATGATCGGCGGATGAATTGTCTTTGAGCGCGCCCGCGACTTTTTTATCGACGTAATCCCCGAGGTTTATGCCGCTCTCCCTGAAGTTCTGCTCTATGATATCAAATGACTCCCCTATCGTCTCGAAAGGCCTGGGCGATTCCCCCCTTTTGACCCTCACCTCCACCTTCCTGAGATGGTCTGCGCCGGCTTCTATCGAAGAGGCGACGGCAAAGTAGGCGTACATCTTTTTAAGCCATGCTTTCTTTTTCTCGTTGGCAGCCGGATCCTCGTCAAGCAGGGCGGTATCGATCTCCATGAAGGCACTGACCTTGTTCTTAAAGAGGCTCACCAGGAGTTCGTGACCTTTTTTATCGCGCACGCCCGAAGGCATCTTCTTCAGCAAAAGTTCGATCTCATGGGGAATGGTGATGCCGTTCTTCAGCAGCACCTCGTCTTCCCTGTCGAGGAACGGGAAAGCGCCTATCATGCCGACTGTCCCGTATAGGCCGCCCATCGCGCTGGCTATCAGGAATTTCCTGAAGATAATACGGTAATGGTCCGACTCCGGCCCGGCGTCGCAACCCAGGGACCACAGGATATCGAATATGGCGATGACCCGCTGCAGATGCTGGCGGTTCAACTCGTTTATCTCGAAAGAAGGCGATCCGAGCAGCTCCGCGTCCGGTACGTCCATTATGGACCTGGGAGACGGATGCGCAAGCCGGTAGATACGTTCCGTGAGCTGATGTTCTATAGACTTTTGGACGCGCGAGGCGTTTTCATAATCCCTTAACAGCATGGCGGCTCCGGCTGCGCCCAGGACCGCATCGGTACGCGAGTTCTTGCTGCGTCCGACCGGCATGACGCCGGCCTGTTTGGCGCTCCGCATGTCGTTCGGCGTATCACCGAACATTACGGCTTTACGGGGAGAGACGCCCCGTTTGTTCAACACCTGTTTCATATATTCCTCTTTCGAACACGGGAATGATGCCCTCTCAGCGTCGTTGGAGGGGCTGCCGAACACCCCGCTTACTAAATCATTGAATCCCGACCGCCGCACCTCTTCCTTTATGGCATCGTATCTCATGCCGCTTACTATGTATATTTCTACGCCTTGGCCGTGTAGACGCTTAAAAAACCTGTCCGCTCCCTTTATAAGATCTATCTTTCCCGCCTGTAGCTGCAATTTTACCGAGAGGAATTCCTTCTCATATACGGACGGAAGCATCCTTAAGCGCATCCCCTTCTTTTTCGCCAACCCCGCAAGGTAGGCATACTGCTTCGGCAAGCTCAGGCCGTCCAGACGCTGATATACCTTTAAACCCTCTTCCCTTTTTCCACCCGGCATGAGACGTGGGTATATGTAGGCAAACGCCTCTGCCGTCAGGTCGGAAGTGTTCACGACGGTCCCGTCCCAGTCCAGGAACGCTATCGTGACGGCTGAGCGCGGCGCCTGCGCCGCAATCATCCACGCCCTCGTCTCGCGCCTCCTGGCGGTCTTTCTTTTTAAATCTTCGCTTTTCATGGTAAAGAGCCGCGCTATATCGGGGTCGTTGACGGCGATACCGGCAGCGTCGAGCAGGGCCACGCGCCCCTCTATCTCTATCCTGTCGGGCAAAGGCATGTCCCGCTGCGTCCTTGCCAGGTAAAGCTCGCGAGCCAAAGTATCGATGATATCCTTTCCTTGAGGATTGGCGTATTGCAGCCGTTTATACATCCCTTCAAGCTCACCGACATTAATGTTCTGCAAGGGCGCGCTGGAGTATAATTCGCGCTCGAGACGCCGCCCGAACAGCAGGAATAGCATCAATTCGGCGCTATAGTGGTCGTGTGAGGCTTCAGGCGACTGCGCCGCCAGGAGCTGCAGGTTCTTCTCTATATCGGCTATCTTGTCGTGCACCGACCGGTATATGCCGTGAACGGCTGTGGCATTGATGATAGCGGAGTCAACGGCATGCCTGAATTCGTCACTGCTGGGACGCGGCAGGTCGTAGGCCTTGATCACTATAGGAACGAGGCCCTTTTCCCTGGCCGCCTTGATCACCTCCGAGGCATCGGCAGCCTTCATGATCTGCGCCATGCCCTTATTTCCTACCGTCTGTCTGATGGCTCTCTTGACCCTGCGCGTAGATCCTATGATACCTATGAGGACCGTCGGCAGTGTGGCGAAGGCGCATTCTCTGATGAAAGATTCGTCTTCCTGCGCCAGCTTATCCGATTTCCTGCCGTCCGCTATGAGGGCGAAAAGCTGTTCATCCCTTCTGCCCAGGAGCAGCTTCAGCGCCTCCCGCGGCCTTATCTCTTCAATATCCTCCATCTGTTCGAACCGTTTTGCCAGGAACGCGAACGTTTCCGGGAACGTCTCCACCCTTTTCCTTTTCTTCTTCCCGACAAGGCGGTCGTAATTATTGCCCTGCTCGAACCCGTCAGCGACTATCATTATGCTGGCAAGAAGGCGCAGAATATCAGCCCGCTGACGCTCGATAACACCCCGCTGCACCATCTCGTCGAGCCGCCTGTCCAGCTGCCCGTAATCGTGGTGATGGGATATAAGCAGTTTTATCTCTTCGAGTTCCGGCGTATGCGAGAAGTTCTTGGAACCCAGCATGATAGCGGAATTTGTGCCGTGGCTGAATATCACGCGGGCGACGCTCTCTTCCGCGGCGTTAAGCTCCGGTTTCTTCAGGACGGCGTAAGCCACGTATAAGCTCCAAGCGGGGTAATAATCATTGCGTTTTATCTGTGTCTGCGCTTCTTTTACGCGTTCCGGGGGTATATCGTATGTCGCGGCTTTCGTTTCAAGCCATATCTGCAGGTATTTGCTTACGGGCTCCACCCTTTCGCTTAAGGGATGGTTGACAACGTCGTTGCACTTGGCATTTATATCGTCCAGCGCTTCGCGCAGATCGAGCAGGTATTTTCCCGACTGCCCGATATCATGGGCGAGGATGGCCTGGCGGAGTATCTGTATGTCCTTTTTGCGGACCCGAAGTTCATGCGCGATGAGCATGGCGTAACCAAGGCACCGCAAGGTATGGGTCCTGATATCGTAATCGACGTCCCCAAGGATCCTGTTGTCCGGCACGTTCAGTATATTATCGCGGTCAGAATGAGATATACCGGCGAGGAATTCCCTGTAAGGCAGGGGAACGCCGTCAAGGTCCGTCAGAATATACAGCTGTTCCTCTTCTAATACCTTAGCGTCAAGGATGCCTTTCGCTATCCGTTCGCAGTTGCTCTCCGTGCCTATAAGCACCGTCCGCAGGGCCTTATCGTTTATGACGTAACGGTGCGACTTATGGCGGTACAATTGCCTTATGGCGTCATCGGTGTCGTTCTTGCCCGGAGGAACGCTGGCCGCGCCTTCTTTTACATAGACCCTGTTCGCGTTCAGGGCACAGACCTGGGACCATTCCTGGGAGTTCAACCGGCTGTTCCTGTGCAATATCCAGTATACCGCCCAGTCGAAAATATGCATATAATCGTTCTCGTATAAGGCGGGGTTCTCCAACAAAGGCTGCAAGATCGACTTGGGGTCTTCCTTTGCTTTAGCGAAAGCGCTGTTCGGTAATTTCGCCCGGAAGGTAAGCTTTTCAAACTGGTGCCGCATCAGCTCCGATGCCCTGCCCCGCAATTTTTCGCTTGTAATGGCACATTGTATCCCCACCGATCTCAGGACCTCTATGCCCCTGCCTCTCTGCGAGGGGTCGAAAGACCCGAAAACAACGCGCTTGATATTGAAATTCGTCGCTATCGCTTTCGCGCAGTCATAGCAGCTCTCTGTAGTCACATAGAGGGTGCATTTTTTAAGGTCCCACCCGCGTTCAGCGGCCTTCCTTAGGGCAGACATCTCGCAGTGGTCCTGCATCTGGTATTCCTTGCGGATGCCGGGCACCGGCCGGCGCAGCCCCAGAAGAGAATCATGGACGTCTTCATTTACAAGAAGCGCGAAGAACGGCGCTTCGGCGTTCTTCTCCACCCTCCGCTCCGCGAACCGCAATAAACGCTCCATGTACTTCTCGTCCTCTTCGGCTACCCGCTCCTTTTCGGTCATCCTGCGCGCAGGGGATATATTTCGCGACGGCACTTGTGCGGCGGAGGCCGCGGAGGTAACGGGCAGAGACCTAGCTATTATCGTCGCGTTATCGCTCAGGCAGTCAGGCCCGTAATTGACCTTGTTTATTTCGAAGGAGGCGACCTCGAAACCGGCTTGCCCAAGCATCCTTGTGATAGTCTCGCGCGTGAAGTAATTCGTATGCTCGAGGCTCCGGATGAAGTCGGGGCCGTTATCGCCGCACAAAGGTATGCCGAGCACTATACGCCCGTTCTTCCTCAATACCCTTTTCAGCTCTTTCAGCAGGCCGAGCGGCTCATAGATATGCTCGAAAAGGTCGTACATGAAGACGACATCGAATGAATCGTTCGTATACGGTAGCGGCCTGTCGACCGTGCCTGCCATCACATAGAAACCCTTTAACATCATATCGCGGACCGCCACATCGGAGATATCAATGCCGAGGAGCTTGTCCTTGGGCCATCCCATCTCTTTCATGACCTCGAACATGAACCCCTTGCCCGCGCCCAGGTCCAGCACGTCATCAGATGTTTTCAAATGACCCGCTTCTATCAGATTTGCCAGCCGCTTCTTGAATACATCCACCCTCTTTTCCCTGCTGTAGTTCGCGGCGTAACCGTAGCGGGCCAGCTGCCTCCACGTTTTGAGATCCCCTTCTTCCACCCATAAGCGCGACTCGCCGAAATACTTCGGATCGCTGTACATGCGCTCCGCTGCCGCCGGAGCCGGTTCAGGGGTCAGCCACATAAAGCCGTCGTGCTTGCAGCGCACGATCATGAACTCTTTCGAAAGCCGGGAGCCGTCCTGCCGGGCCTTGTCATCGTGAAGTACAATGCTTTTGACCGGCTCGTAATCTATCCGGCCGCACATCCTGCAGGGTACCGACTGGAAATCGGTGGAGCCCGCGGAATAGTCGAAGGGGTTCCAGTCAAGCTCCTTCTCCAAAATGACCGGAAGGTTGGCCTTGCTCGTCCTCTGATGAACGTTCTCTATCATCTCCTCGATATCTTCCGTAAAAGCGTTGCCGAGCTTATTGTCGCCCGTGATGCCCTTGCAGAAATCGATGACCGAGGTGCCGTCAGCGAGCACCGTTATGTGCCTGCCGGACTCCTCGACCATGGTATAGGGGCTGTCCGCCCATATCTTCATGCTCGGATACGGGTTGACCGAGGACCACTCTATGAAATCTTCCTTTAAGCCGTCCGATATCCTGAGGATGTCCCTGTAGGCGATCCAGATGTCCTCCTCCGTGGGGACGAACGATTCGTCGGCTCTGCCGACGGC
Source organism: Candidatus Omnitrophota bacterium (assembly GCA_016929115.1). Classification (GTDB taxonomy): domain Bacteria; phylum Omnitrophota; class Gorgyraeia; order 2-01-FULL-45-10; family 2-01-FULL-45-10; genus JAFGJL01. The sequence goes on from JAFGJL010000008.1 coordinate 14,511, forward strand.
GACGCAGGGCCTTACGATGAACCGCCATACGCCGAGGCCTGAGAGGAACTTCGCGAGCGGCGCCGCGTCATGGACATTGTTCCTCGTCAGCGTGAACATGATCTTTACGGGGATATCTGTATGCTTCTTAATGAGCCCTATGGCCTTTACGACCTTGTCGAAACTGCCCTTTCCCCTAGTCAGGTCGTTCGTCTCCCTGAGGCCGTCGAGCGATATCTTTATGCTGTGTATGCGGTACTTGGCGAGCTTCTTCGCGGCCTCTTCGTCGATAAGGGTGGCGTTGGTGATGAGGCCTATGGAGACGTTCTGGGCCGAGGCGAATTCGAGGACATCGTAGAGGTCCTTATTGAGGAATATCTCCCCTCCGGTGAAGTCGAGGCGCCTGACGCCGTGTTTGGCGAAGGCTGTAATGACCTTTTTGGCCTCTTCCAGGGAAGGATCAGGCTTCTTAAGGTTTGCGCGGCTCTCGAGTCCGCAATACGGGCACTTGAGGTTGCAGCGGTTCGTAAGGTGCACGGTCGCCCGTATGACACGTGTCTCCGAGGCGTACTCCTTGGGTGTCATGTCTTCGAGAGCGGCGGGACCGGCTGTTTGTTCCGCCTTTCCGGAGGGAACGCTTGCTGTCGCAGCAAGACCGTCCTTCAGGGCGTCCTTCCCACCCCCTGTAACACTCACCGCGCGGCCGGTAGTGAACGGGTCTTCATTGCCGGCTTCCGATTCCGCCGCCGACACCGTCGGACGGGTAATGTCCTCAGAGGCGGCGCGTTTCGGGGATTGGAACTTGTCTATCAAAGCCCATATAAGGTCCTTGAGACCCTCCGCGCTTATTTTTGACTCTCCCTGCTTCACATCCAGTAATCTATGCGCGGCTATGAACATCACTATGCTGTTAATGCCCAGCGTGCGGGCTATCGGTGTTACCGGCATTCTGGGATCGCGCGATATCTCGTCCATTACGGCATCGAACTCTTTCAAGAACCTGCCGTTTTCAACAAGCTTTCTTATCTCGATATCTATAGGAAGATAGCTTGACGCGTATTCCCATGTCCTGCCGCCGTATGATATGGTCTCTTTCTCTACCGGCCATCCTTCCTCGGCGGCTATGCGGTTTATCCTGGCGCCGGGGTAGGCCTCCAGGAGCGGGAAGCTGTTGATGGAAAGGCGGTTACCGGCTTCAAGCGCCTCGCGTATAAGTTCGCTCGTCCGCTCTATGGTGGTGATGATGCCCTTCCTGGTCACCGTCGGATGGAAGAGGATAAGGTTCATATTCGTGACGGGCATCCTCTTTATGGTGTTAAGTACGGCGTTATAGGAAACGTCGGATCTGACGCCTTTCGTAATATCACGGGCAGAGAGGCTCAGGTCCGAGAGCGACTCGACCCCGTATGACAGCCACGCGAATCCCGCTTCCTTTACCAGGTCGAGAAGCTCTTCGTCGACCTGGTCGGTCCTCGTCTGCCCCAGGAACTGCGTTTGCGGCGGGATCCTCCCTTCCTTCTTCATCCTTATGATCTCCCGCAGCACCTCTTTGCCGCGCTTCTTGTCGCTGAACATCTCCTCGTCATTGAAATATATGGCGCCGGCGCCGCTTTCCCTGCACGCGGTCCTTATGATCTCGGCTATCTGCCTGACGCTAAGCGTGGCGAAGTTCCCGCCGAAGACCTCCCTGCCTATGGGGTTACCGCTGCAGAAAGCGCAGAAACGCGGGCAATAATGGGAAGTATAGACCCTTGCCAGCGGCACGGGGTCCTTGCCCGGGGATATGCTCCTGCCATATTCCCAGTATTTCTCATAGGGTATGTTGGTGCCTGGATAATCCGAGTAAGCGCTCATCGCCTCTTTGGAAAGGCGGTACCTGTTGGTATGGACGCCGAGCCCCGAAGGATAGATGACGCCGGGTATGCGCTGGAAGTCCTCTCGCCTGAGCTTTCGCGACGGGTCTTTCAGCATCTTGCCTATAAACTTCTCCATGACCGGTTCGCCGACGCCCCATACACAGTAATCGAGCCACGGCATCATCTGGAAGAGCAGCCGGCCGTCGGTCGAGGCCTCATTGCCTCCGGCGAGGAAGAGGGGCCTCTTTCCGAAAGCGACCGCGCGCTCGTAGACCTGGTTCATGAATATGAGGTCTTCTCCCATAAGCACCCTCACCGGGCTGAACCCGATGATGTGATACCCGCCGCTTTCGACCTGAGAAAGCAGTTCGGGCAGTTTGCCCGTGGCTGTAGCCAGGGCGGGGTCTACGACGTCTATTACAAGCCTGCCCTTCTTTATCTCTTTCTTGAACCGCTTGCGCAGGAAGTGCTCGATCCTGTAAGTCCCGAAAGGAGGCGCCAGGAATTTGCGCTCTATCCTGTCCCTGGAATAGCTGTCCCTTTTAACGGATTCGGCCCTTACCATAGCCGTCCCGAAAAGGAGTATCTTCAGCGGCGGGACGCTCTCCAGCGTCGGCTGGCCTTTCGACAAGTCGTTTATCCTTTGCACCATCTCGCCGAGGTCGTCCTTGAACGCGTTCCCTACGTAATTGTCGCCGGTGATGCCCTTGCAGAAGTCGATGACCGAGGTGCCGTCAGCCAGCACCGTTATGTGCCTGCCGGACTCCTCTACCATGGTGTAGGGGCTGTCCGCCCATATCCTCATGCTCGGGTAGGGGTTGACCGAGGACCATTCTATGAAATCGTCCTTTAGCCGGTCCGATATGCGCAGTATGTCCCTGTAGGCTATCCAGATGTCCTCCTCGGTCGGGACGAAGGATTCGTCGGCCCTGCCCACGGCGACACACGGCCGTACTATGAACCGCCAGACGCCGAGGCCGGAGAGGAATCTCGCGAGCGGGGCCGCGTCATGGACATTGCTCCGAGTGAGGGTGAACATGACCTTGACCGGGATATTGGTGTGCTTCTTGATATGCCCGATCGCCTTTATGACCTTGTCGAAACTGCCCTTGCCTCTTGTGAGGTCGTTCGTCTCCCTGAGGCCGTCGAGCGA